>NZ_JBHXRA010000012.1:0-229699 GCF_042717045.1 Nocardia sp. NPDC058633 | reverse complement strand
TCGCCCCACACGACCTCCCGCAGCGGCATGTCCAGCTCTGCCAGGACCGCGTCGAAGGCTTGCGCGAACACGGGGAACGCGTTGCACAACTCCCGCCCCATCCCCAACCGCTGCGCACCCTGACCCGTAAACAAGAAAGCGAGCTTTCCGTTCACCGTCTCCTCGATGCCCGCGCCATCTGCGATTGCTTCCAGCGCGGCGGCCAGCTCTGCGCGGTCGGTGCCGACCGCCACCGCGCGGTGTTCCAGCGCGGCGCGCGAGGTCGCCAGCGCCTTGCCTGCGGCCGTCAGCTCGCCTTCCCCGAGGGTGTCAAGGAAGTTCCGCAGTCGCACTGCCTGAGCGCGGGTCGCCGCCGGGGTCTTGCCGGAGATCTGCCACGGAATCACCGGGGCCTCGGTGCCCGGCGTGGTGGCGTCCTCGGCCGGTGCCTGCTCCAGGATCAGGTGCGCGTTGGTCCCGCTGATGCCGAAGGAAGAGACACCCGCACGGCGCGGGCGACCGGTCTCGGGCCAGTTGCGGGCCTCCGTGATCAGCTCCACCGCGCCCGCCTCCCAGTCCACCTGGGGCGAGGGCTCGTCCACGTGCAGGGTCTTGGGCAGTACGCCGTGGCGCATCGCCTCGACCATCTTGATGACACCGGCGACTCCGGCGGCGGCCTGGGTGTGGCCGAGGTTCGACTTGATGGAACCCAGCTGCAGCGGCGTGCCGTCGACTGGCCGCTGCAGGCCGTAGGTGGCCAGCAGCGCCTGCGCCTCGATCGGGTCGCCTAGCGTCGTACCCGTACCGTGCGCCTCGACGGCGTCCACGTCGGCGCCCGTCAGGCCGGCCGAGGAGAGGGCCTGTTCGATGACCCGCTGCTGGGCGGGACCGTTGGGGGCGGTCAGGCCATTACTGGCACCGTCCTGGTTGACGGCCGAACCCTTGATGACGGCGAGGATCCGGTGGCCGTTGGCGCGGGCGTCCGAAAGCCGCTCCAGTACGAGCATTCCGGCGCCTTCGCCCCAGCCCGTGCCGTCGGCTGCTGCGGAGAAGGACTTGCAACGACCGTCGGCCGCCAGGCCGCGCTGGCGGTTCATGTCGATGAAGGTGTCGGGCGTGGACATGATCGTCACGCCGCCGGCCAGGGCCAGGGAGCATTCGCCGGCGCGCAGCGCCTGGATAGCCCAGTGCATGGCGACCAGCGAGGACGAGCACGCGGTGTCGACCGTCACCGCCGGGCCTTCCAGGCCCAGGGTGTAGGAGATGCGGCCGGAGACGACACTGGCGAGGCTTCCGTTGCCGAGGTAGCCCGCGTACTCTTCGGCGACCCGGCCGCCGAGCCGGGTACCCCAGTCGTGGTACATCACGCCGGCGAAGACGCCGGTGCTGGTGCCGCGGGCCGACAGCGGGTCGATCCCGGCCCGCTCGAAGGCCTCCCAGGAGATCTCCAGCAACAGGCGCTGCTGGGGGTCCATGGCCTGGGCCTCGCGCGGGCTGATGCCGAAGAACTCCGGGTCGAACTCGGCGGCGTCGTAGAGGAATCCGCCCTCGCGGGTGGAACTCTTGCCCGAGACTCCGGGCTCCGGGTCGTACAGGTCCTCGATGTCCCAGCCGCGGTCGGCCGGAAAGTGCGACACCCCGTCGCGTCCTTCGGCGACCAGGTTCCACAACTCCTCGGGCGAGGTCACACCGCCCGGGTACCGACAGCTCATGCCGACGATGACGATGGGTTCGTCATCGGCGACGGCCACGTCCTGCCGTACGGCGGGCAGGTCCTGCGCGGGCGCCAGCTTCGAGGCGATGTGCTCGGCGAGGGCGCGCGGCGTCGGATAGTCGAAGACGAGGGTGGCGGTCAGGCGCAGTCCGGTGGCCGCGTTGAGGCCGTTGCGCAGCTCGACGGCGGCGAGCGAGTCGAAGCCGCTCTCGCTGAAGGCACGGCCAGGTTCGACGGCGTCGGCACCGTCGTGGCCGAGCACCGATGCGACCTGCACGCGGACCAATTCGAGCAGAGCCTCGGCGCGCTCGGGCCCGGTGCGGGCTGCCAGATGGTTGGCCAGCGTATCGGCGACCGAAACAGCGCCGCCGGCCGCGGCGGTACGGCGGGCCTTTCGGATGCGTACCAGGCCGCGGAGCACGGCGGGGATATCGCCGACGCGGTCCGCCAGCGCGTGGCCGCTGACCCGTACGGGGACGACCGCGGCCGTTCCGGTCCGCAGGGCCGCGTCCAGCAGTGCCAGGTTCTCGGCGGTGGACAGCGGTTCCAGGCCCAACTTCGCGATGCGTTGCAGAGCGACCGCCCCGAGGGCGGCGCCCATGCCGACGTCGCCGGTCCACAGCCCCCAGGCGAGCGCGGTGGCGGCCCGCCCCTGCGACCTGCGCAGGTGAGCGAGGGCGTCGAGGAATACGTTGGCAGCTGCGTAGTTGCCCTGGCCAGCGCTGTCCAGGAATCCGGCCGTGGAGGAGAACAGGACGAAGGCCTTGAGATCGATGCCCAGCTCAGCGGTGAGCTCGTGCAGGTGCCAGGCCGCATCCGCCTTGGGCCGCAGCACGACGTCGATGCGCTGGGGGGTGAGGGAGTTGGTCAGACCGTCATCGACGACCGCCGCAGCGTGCACGACCGCAGTCAGAGGATGAGCCGCGGCCACGCCCGCCAGCAGACCGGCCAGCGCCACACGGTCCGAAACGTCGCACGCGACGATCGTGACCTCGGCACCCGCCTCGACCAGCTCCCCGCGCAACTCCTCCACACCCGGAGCCCCCGCCCCACGCCTACTGGTCAACAGCGCGTGCCGCACACCGTGCTCCACCACCAGGTGACGGGCGACCAGCGCACCCAGACCACTGGTACCACCCGTGATCAGAACCGTGCCCTCACCATCCCACGGCGAAGGGAGTTCTTCGACGGGGACGACGCCATGGACGAGCCGGGGGGCATGGATCCGGCCGCTGCGGATGGCCAGCTCCGGCTCGCCGGTGGACAGTGCCGCGGAGATCAGGTCGTCGTCCTCGCGGTCGGTGTCGACGAGGACGACGCGGCCGGGGTTCTCCGCCTGCGCCGCGCGCACCAGGCCCCATACGGGCGCTAGTTCGAGATCGAGAGTGTCGTCGGCCGTCGTGGCGACGGCAGCGCGAGTGACGATGGCGAGCTTGGTGTCGGCCGCGGACTCGTCGGCCAGCCAGTTCTGTAGCAGCTCCAGCGCCCGGCCGGTGTTGCTGCGGATGGCATCGAGGGTCTCGCCCTCGGTCGCTTCGAGACGGACCACGTTCCAGCCTTCGGTGCTGGAGGCGCCGTGAGCCTCCAGGGCCGTCCACTCCATCAGCATCGGTACGACGCCGACGTGGGATGCGCGCAGCTGTGCGGTATCGACCGGGCGTAGGACGAAGGAGTCGATGCGGGCCACCGGGACGCCGATCGGATCGGCGACCGACAGCGAAACCGAGTCGGTGCCGGTGGCGGCGATGCGTACGCGGATCGAGGAGGCGCCCGTGGAATACAGCGACACCCCGGTCCAGGCGAACGGCAGTCGCGTCTCGTCGGAGACCGGATCCGGCGAAACGAAGTCGGTCGCGTGCAGAGCAGCATCGAGAAGGGCCGGGTGCAGGCCGAAGGCGCCTGCCTGGGAGGCGACTTCGCCGTCCAGGGCGACCTCGGCGTAGACCTCGCCGCTCGTGCGCCACACCGTCCGCAAGCCTTGGAACGCGGGTCCGTAGCCGTAGCCGTTCTCGGCCATGTCGGCGTACAGCGTGGTGATGTCGACCGGCTCGGCACCCGCCGGCGGCCACTGGGCCATGCCGAAGGACTCCGCGGTCACGGCCGGCGCACCCGCCCGGGCCAGCACACCGGTGGCGTGCCGCGTCCACTCCGCGTCGTCCGGCGCGCCCTCGGGACGGGAGAAGAAGCCGATGGTGCGGCGGTCGTCGGCTTCGGGGACGCCCACGACGACCTGGAGGGCGACGCCGCCGGTGGCCGGGAGCGCCAGTGGCGCCTGCAGGGTCAGTTCCTCTACCAGGTCGCAGCCGACCTGTTCGCCCGCGTGAGCGGCGAGTTCCACGAAGGCGGTGCCGGGCAGCAGGGCGACGCCGGCGATGACGTGGTCGGCCAGCCAAGAGTGCGAGCGCAGCGAGATGCGTCCGGTGAGGACCACACCGCCCGCGTCGTCGCCAGCGAGCTCCAGCACGGAGCCCAGCAGCGGGTGATCGGAGGCGATCTGCCCGATTCCGGCCGGGTCGCCGTGGGTGACGGGCGCGCTCAGCCAGTAGTGGCGGCGCTGGAAGGCGTAGCTGGGCAGCGGGATGCGGCGGGCGTCGAGCCCCTCGTAGCAGGCTGCCCAGTCGACGCCGGTCCCACCTGTGTGCAGGAGGGCCAGGGCCGACAGCAGCTCGTGCAACTCGTCGCGGTCGCGGCGCAGAGCCGGGGCGAAGGTAGTCCATGGCCCGCCGGAGACGCACTCCTGGCCCATGGCCGAGAGCACCGCGTCGGGGCCGAGTTCGAGGTAGGAGGTGACGCCGGCGGCCTCTAGGAAGCGGATGCCGTCGGCGAATCGGACGGCGTCGCGCACGTGCTCGACCCAGTAATCGGGCGAGCAGAGCTGCTCCGAAGTGGCGAGCGTGCCGGTCATGTTCGAGACGACCGGGATCTGCGGCGCCTTGTACGCCATGATCTGGGCGACCCGGCGAAACTCAGCGAGCATCGGTTCCATCAACGGCGAGTGGAAGGCATGGCTCACGCGCAGGCGCTGAGTCTTGCGCCCCCGCGCGGCGAGCTCGGCGGCGACTGCGAGCGCCGCATCCTCCTCGCCGGAGATCACGATCGAGTTCGGACCGTTGACGGCCGCGATGGCGATGCGCCCGGCGTGGGCGACCAGCAGCGGGAGGACTTCCTCCTCCGTAGCCTGGACCGCGACCATGGCGCCGCCCGCGGGCAGCTCCTGCATCAGCCGACCGCGGGCGGCGACGAGCGTCGCGGCGTCCTCGAGGCCGAGTACGCCGGCGACGTGCGCGGCGGCCAGCTCGCCGATGGAGTGTCCTGCCACAAAGTCGGGCTTGACGCCCCAAGACTCGACCAGGCGGAAGAGCGCGACCTCGATGGCGAACAAGGAGCACTGCGCGTACCGGGTCTGGTGCAGCAGCTCCGCCTCGGGGCTGTTCTCGGGGGCGAACAGCACGTCCCATAGGGAGAGCTCGAGCTGCAGGTCGAGGTAGCCGATGGCGTCCTGGAGCGCCTTGGCGAACACCGGCTGGGTGCGGCTGAGCTCACGACCCATGCCCAGGCGCTGGCTGCCCTGCCCGGTGAAGAGGAAGGCGAGGCGTCCCGCGGTGTCGGCGCCCTGGCCCCGCGGGTCGATGAAAAGCCCGGGAGCGGAGTGCTCCTCGGTGACGGCCCGCAGTGCGCGCTCGAGGCCGGTTCGATCGGCGGCGAGGACGACCGCACGGTGCGAGAGCGTGGCCCGCGTGGCAGCCAGCGAGTAGCCGATGTCCGTCAGCGAGGCTTCGGGTTCGGCGGCCAGGAGGGTGAGCAGTCGCGCGGCCTGGGCGCGAAGGGCGGGCGCGGTGCGGGCGGAGACGACCAGCGGCAGCTCCGTCGCGGCGCGCGGCGGGGCGGCGGCCGGAGCGGCAGTCGCGGGCTCCTCGGCCGGCGGCTCCTCCAGGATGACGTGGGCATTGGTGCCGCTGATGCCGAAGGCAGAGACCCCCGCGCGGCGCGGGCGGTCCCCTCGCTCCCACGGGCGGGCCTCGGTCAGCAGTCGCACGTTCCCGGCCGACCAGCGGATGTTGGGGGAGGGCTCGTCGACATTGAGGGTCTTGGGCAGGACGTCGTGGCGCATCGCCATGATCATCTTGATGATGCTCGCGGCGCCGCCCGCAGCCTGAGTGTGCCCCAGATTGGACTTTACCGAGCCGAGCCACAACGGCTCGTCCTCGGGACGGCCCTTGCCGTAGGTGGCGAGGATCGCCTGGGCCTCGATCGGGTCGCCCAGCCTCGTGCCCGTGCCGTGCGCGTCGACGGCATCGACCTCGGCCGCGGTGAGTCCGGCGTCGGCGAGCGCCTGGCGGATGAGCCGCTGCTGCGAGATGCCGCTCGGAGCGGTGAGGCCATTGCTGGCGCCGTCCTGGTTGACGGACGTGCTGCGCACCACGGCGTGCACGGTGTGGCCCAGCCGTCGAGCGTCGGACAGGCGCTCGACGACGAGCAGGCCGATACCCTCGGAGAAGCCGGTGCCGTCGGCGGCTCCGGCGAACGCCTTGACGCGGCCGTCAGGAGCCAGGCCCTGCTGACGGCTGAAGGAGGTGAAGATGCCCGGGCTGCCCATGACGGTCACACCGCCGACGAGGGCCAGGGAACACTCGCCGCGGCGCAGTGACTGGGCGGCGAGGTGCAGCGAGACGATGGCACCCGAGCAGGCGGTGTCCAGAGTCATCGCGGGGCCCTCGAACCCCAGGGTATAGGAGACGCGGCCGGAGGCGACGCTGGGCGCGTTGCCGATCATCAGGTAGCCGTCGAGGCCCTCGGGTGCCTCGTGCGCCTTGACGCCGTACTCGTGGACCTCGGCGCCGATGAAGACGCCGGTACGGCTGCCCCGCAGGGAGTCAGGGGCGATACCGGTGTGCTCCAGCGCTTCCCACGCGGTCTCGAGCATGATCCGCTGCTGGGGGTCCATGGCGAGGGCCTCGCGCGGGCTGATGCCGAAGAAGTCGGCGTCGAAGCGGGTCGCGTTCTCCAGGAAGCCGCCCTTGTTGACGTAGCTCTTGCGCGGGGCGGTCGGGTCCGGGTCGTAGAGGTTCTCCAGGTCCCAGTCACGGTCCGTCGGAAAGTCGGAGAGCACGTCCCGACCCTCGTCGACCAGCTTCCACAGGTCGTCGGCGTTCTCTATGCCGCCCGGGAACCGGCATGCGATGCCTACCACGACGATGGGGTCACCGTCGTCGACGGTGACCGGAGCAGGGTTCGCCGTATCCGTGCCGAGGTCAAGGCCGAGGAGTTCACGGCGCAGGAACGCGGCGAGGGCGGCTGGTGTGGGGTGGTCGAACCCCACGGTGGGCGGCAAGTCGAGCCCGGTCGCGTCGCACACCCGTGTATGCAGGGACACCAGGCCGAGGGAGTCCACGCCCTGATCCTTGAAAGGGAGGTCCGGGAGGACCGAAGCCGGGGGTTCGGGACGGATGCTCCGCAGGACTGCCAGTGCCTCTGAACGGACGAGATCAAGCAGCACCCGCACCTGCTCGGCGGCCGGCAGCGGCGCCAGTCGGCCAACCAAAACGGGCCGGACGCCTGGCGCGTGGTCCGGCCCGTGCTGGGTGTCAGAATCGAAGCTTCCGGACCCGCTCATCTGCACACTCCACACCTAATATTCATTGTTGCTGTTGCCACAGCCAGAAATTGTGAATGCTCCGAGAAATACCCGGAGCTGTAATATAGGACGGGCACCGAGGGCATCCACACCCCTATCGCCCCCTACGAACTCGTAACAGGATCTTGTTGCGCCAGTGGTTCGTTGAACATCCGGTGCCCATGGTGGAGACAACTCATGAGGTCAGCGGAAATAGTCTTTCTTGGACCTACCGCATTCCGCGATTCCGGCGAATGGAAGGCTCCCGGTGTCCGCCGAGTGGAGCCGGCCGCCGGAGCCTGTACGGCTGCGCGATCGGGGTGTACGCAGTAGGGCACGTCGAGGTATCCGCGACGGAACGCGGTGCGCAGAGCGCCCTATGTCCCCGTCGATTTGAGCACCGCGTCGACGAGGGCGCGCGCTTCCACATGGTCTGCGCATTGCCGCACGCGTACAGCGTTCTTCCGTACTGGGTCAGGGGAACTCGGCCAGGGCCCGGCATGGGGGTGCGGCGGCGATCAAACCCCTATCTCCCCTATCCGGAAGTGGATTTGTGGAGCCTTGTTGTGCACGGAACTCGAATTCACCTGAAGGACGGCCGGATTTCGTCAGGAATCTGCTCCGTACGGCGCAGATACTCCTCTGCGGTCTCGGCCAGCGTCGGAAGTACCGTGCGTGAGCGCCTCGGTAGTGCTCTGAAAGATGGTGCGCAGCCGCCGGAAGAAACGCCACCCCTAAAACTTTAGGGGTGGCACTCCCCTCCTCCCGGCCCTCCACTGCTCCGATAATGAGAGCGGGGCATTGTCGTTCCGATGAATTTCCGTAATGAAAGCAAGGAGGGCCTCACATGGGTCGGGTAGCTGGCAAAGTCGCGGTAATCACTGGAGCGGGGCGCGGCCAGGGCCGCAGTCACGCTGTGCGACTTGCCGAAGAGGGCGCCGACATCATCGCCATCGATCTGTGCGAGGACATCGCGTCCGTCGCCTACCCCATGGCCGGTGCCGACGATCTGGCAGAGACCGCGCGGCTGGTCGAGAAGACGGGCCGCCGCATCGTCACCAGGCGCGCCGATGTCCGGGACCGGGACGCACTGAAGGCGGCCATCGACGAGGGGGTCGCCGAGTTGGGCCGCCTCGACGTGGTGATCCCGAACGCGGGGATCCTGCCCATCGGCGCGGGGCGCCCGATCGGCGCGTTCGTCGACACCGTCGACATCAACCTCGGCGGTGTCGTCAACACCGTCCACGCTGCGCTGCCACACCTCGGCGAGGGCGCGTCGATCATCATCATCGGCTCGATGACCGCGCTGCAGCCGGGCCACGGCGACGTCTCGCCTGCCGGTCCAGGCTTCGCGGCGTACCGGTTCGCCAAACACACGCTGGTCGAGTACGTGAACACGCTCGCGCAGCTCGTCTCCAGCGCCGGGCAGCGCGTCAACGCGGTGCACCCGACCAACGTCGACACCCACATGCTGCTCAACGACTCGGTCTACAAGACGTTCCGGCCCGACCTGGAGGAGCCGACCCAGGCGGACGTCGATCCGATCTTCACCGGCATCCAGTCGATGCCGATCCCGTACGTGAACCCGATCGACGTCTCTCACGCGGTCGTCTACCTGGCCTCGGACGAGTCCCGCTACGTCACCGGCCTTCACCTGAAGGTAGATGCCGGAGCGGCGGTCAAGCAAGGCCTGTAGGACAGCGGCATTGCCGACCGCTGAACCTGGATCCACCGAGGGGGATACTGGGTGTCTCCACGCCTGCGGCGCGGGGATCGCTGGGCGTGGGTAGCCGGTAGTCGATGGCCTGCCCAGCTTTTCCACTGTCGTTCCTGGTAGGTCCGATTTCGGGTGGTGGATGGGTCAGGCCGCGGCGGGTGGTGCGAGGGTGGGGTGGACAGCACGCCCTGGCCCTGCGGGTGACCGGCACCCAGGCGTTCGACCTGCCGCACGATCAACGTCGCGGTGCCCCGGCGGCGTTTGGGTCTACTCACGACCGTGGCGGAGGGGATGCGGACGATCTCGGCGTCGCAGATCCAGCACCCGCCTCCTCGTCCCATAGACAGCCGAACTGCTGGGATTGTCAGTTCGAGCTGGACGGTGCGGGGATCGACGCGCTGAAATCCAGCGGGAGATCGCTGCGCCCGGCGACATTGAGCTTGCGGTAGATCCTCGTGAGATGCTGTTCCACGGTACTGATCGTGAGATAGAGCTTTCCCGCGATTTCGCGGTTGGTGTACCCGGTGGCCGCGAGCACGACCACGCGGCGTTCGGCCTCGCTGAGCACCGTGAGCGTGCCCTCGGCTTCGAAGGACTCGGCGTCGCCGTCCACCCCGATGTCGGACGCTTCCAGAGCAAGCTGCCTGCGTAGCGGCTCGATCTCACGCACCTCCGCCAAATGCGCGGCACGGCGCAGGATGGTCCGGGCCCGCTGGCGCTCGCCCAGCGCCTGGTACGCCGTGCCGAGGTCGGCCAGTGCCCGCGCCAGCTCCAGCTGGTCGCCGCACTCCTGCAGTTCGTCGACAGCCTGACGGAGCAACGCAACCCTGCCTTCGGGATCCCGCGTCGCCGCCTTCATCTGCAGCGTGATGCCGGACGCCCGCGCCTGCCCGCGGTCGAGGCGTGCGATCTGCTCGTCGATGAGCCGCACCGCGCGATCCTGTTTGCCGAGCCGCAAGAACACCCGTGCCGCGCCGGTCCGCCAGGGCAGGAAGCCTGGCACGTCGATCCCCCACTCCCCCATCAGGCTGCCACACAGGGCGAAGTCGCCGAGTGCGGCTTGCAGGTCGTTGGTGGCGAGATGGTATTCGCCGTAGGCGTAGAGATAGTGCAGACCGAACCGGGTTCGGTAGATGTCTTCAGGAACGGGCACGGCCAGGTACTCCGCGGCCCTACTCAACTCACCCATCGCGGTCGCCGCCATGATCAGGCTGGACAGCGGCATTCCGATGACTACTCCCCACGCTTGCGGGGTCAGCCGGGCGAGCGCGGCGTCACCACGCTCCAGCGCGATGGCCAGCCTGCCCCGGCGAATCGCGATCTCCGCGTGCAACGCGGACAGCCGCGCGATCCAGGCCGCGCTGCCCAGCCGCTCGGCTATGCCGAGCAGCGTCTCGCCGACCGTGTCTGCCCGGTCGAGGTCGTCCGTGTAGATCAGCGCGAGCAGCGTGCACTCGACTTGCTCGAACGCCTTGTGGGACAAGCGAACCATGCCCAGTGCCGCGGTGGCTGTCGTGATCGCGGCACCGTCCGGCCGTCCGCTGAGCACGTCGGCGAGCACTGTCGCAGCATATCGGAACGGCTCGGCCCGGCGGGACGTCAGAGGCGCTTGTCGTCCGGGTCCGGCTGGCGCCAGCTGGGCGAACAACGGCGGGTAAGACGAGGCAAGGAGTAATTTGGTCGAACCGAGGTCGACAGGACTGTGACCGGTCTCCCCCAACGCGCCTACCGCGTCGAGCGCGGCGGAGACCTCGGCAAACCTCCCGTACCGCAGCAGATACCTGACCAGCACGGCCGTGTGTTCGCTGCCGCTGGCGATTTCCTCACCTGCGTGCGCCACCTGTTTGATGTTCCGAGCGAGGTTGAACGTTTCGAGCTGCCAGTCGAGACCGGCGAGCTCGGTGTCGATGTCCGCGCGGCGCCGGTCGTCGACGCAGGACGCGCTCGCCAGCTCGAGGTACTGGCTGCCCAGCGCGGCGTCGTCCGTCTGCTCCAGCTCCTTCGCGGCCGAACACAGCATATCGACCATCCATGGTTCGTCGAGGTCGCCCGCGCCGAGCAGGTGCTCGGCTACGAGGGACGCGGGCGCGGACTGCAGATACAGCAGGCGGGCCGCACCCCGGTGCAGGCGGATCAGGTCAGCGGACCGGATGTCGAGGACCGCGCTCTCGATCGCCTCGTGCCGAAACCGCCCGGCGACCAGCAAACCGCTGTGCTCCAGGCCCTGCAGCACACTCGCGACGATGTCAGCAGAGAGGTCGAGCAGATCGCCGAGCAGTGCCGGAGTGGAGCACTCACCCAAGACGGCGAGCCCGCCCGCGATCTCGATCGCCGCAGGCTCATGGCGCAGCAAGCAGTCGAGCACGGCCTGCCGGAACGCGTCGCTACGGACGAAATGGTCCGGCAGCGGCACTTGCCCGGTGGCTCCCATCTGGCGGCGCTGGGCGACAACCGCCTGCAACAGCAACCGATTGCCACCGGTGATGCCGTGGTATTCGGCACCGTGCCCACACCCGCCGCCGCAACACAAGCACACCAGCTTGGCGACCCCTTCGACAGTCAGCGGGGCCAGTCGGATCTCGGCGCACCAGGAGAGTTTCAGCAAATCACTCCGATATCGCTGGTAGTCCAGTGAACGAAGGGCGGATTCGGTCAGCACGATCGCGATCCGGGCGGAGCGGATCCGTCGAGCGACAAACAGCAAGCACTGCAACGAAGCGACGTCGGAATGGTGAACATCATCCACACAGATCACCAGCAATCCCCTGTCGGCTATCTCGACGAAGATCTCGCACAGCTCGAAGACCAGTTGTGGCTCGACGAGGCCGTCATCGAGGCGCTCGGCGCCCGGCGTCGTCCCGCGGATCAACTGTGCGATGCATGTCCGCCACTCGTCGTCCAAACCGATGCCGGCGAGCAGTTGCCCGATCAAAGCGAGCGGCAGACCCTGCTCGAAGGTGGAACCCACCGCGGTCAACACGGTGGCACCCGTATCGGCCGCGTCCTCGGCGAATCTGTGCAGCAAAGTGGTTTTGCCGCTACAGACGGGGCCATTCACAAACGAGAGAGTTCCGTACCCGCGAGCCGCGGCGTCGAGCCGCGCGTTCAACTGCGCTAATTCGCGGTCCAGTTCCACCAAAGCCAGATCGGCGTCATAATGCACCGGATCATCGGACGAGTCCGGTGATCCGACTTGAATTCCTTCCACGTTTCCCCCCTAATGCAGTCGAACACAACTACTCTGGTGCGATCGTGCAGGCTGATTCGGTCGGCCAGATGCGGCTGATAGTTGACGAAGCCGTGCCGCACGGTCATGCTCTCCCGTGCGGGAATGTCGAGCCACCCGGAGTCTTCCACGCCAGTACTCCCGCGTGAGAGAGTGACGAACTCGGTAATCACGATGCCCGCTTCCACGTCGAAGTAGAACCCTTCGCTGACGGGATGCCAGCGACTCAGGGCCGTCGAACGCTCGAGCGGCATGATCGGCGATACCGACAGGAACCCCGCGGATACGCGAGCGGGGGGCGCTATGAGCGACACTGTTGCGAAAATTCGTCGATGCGCAAGCGACCACGCAAACGAAAGCACTTCTACCCCAAGACGGTTGGAACTTCACACCGCATCACACTATGTAGCCGCTGCGGCGAGATCGGCAGCGGCACAACGACAGTGCGCCGACTCCCATCAGTGGAAATACGGTCAACCTGCCTATGGGTAGCGGCTGCTTCCGCGATAGCGGTCGTCGCTTCCGACAGCGTAAGTCGATGGTTGATGATGCGATCAAGCGGAACCAGCACCCCCTGAACCTCTGTTGATTGCACGATCAGTTGGCTGAGCCGGTGCTCATCACAGTTTCGAAACGAGTTTGATGATCAAAACCTGGGCGCGGCCCTGCTCTACACCGGCAAGGATCGCGTGAGCAGCCTTGCCTGCGTCGGTGCGAGCGATAGGAGGTCGATTCGACGTTGCCGACATGAAGGATCCCCGCGTTGGCCAACGACACGTCACAGCGGCCGAAACGATCGACGGTGCTTGCATCGGAGGCGGCCACTTCCGTGCGGTCACAAACGTCGACCTGGAACGCCTCGACATCGCCGAGAGCTGTACACAGCTTCTGGGTCTCGCGGAGATTCTCTTCGCGTCTCCCTGCCGACGCGAGGTGAGCGCCTCTGCGGTTGAGCTCGATCGCCGGTTCGCGCCCGATCCCCGACCCTGTGCCAGGTAGTGCGACCACTCGCCCGGCATCGAAGTCAGGTTCCCACACCCTCGCCAGTCGTCCGAACAAGGTCATGACACGAGCACTTGAACCGCAACTACTCACGCATTGCAGCCTACGGCGACAATAGGTTTCGCGCATCCCAAGATGACACGCACTGGCATGAACGAGAGCCCCATCCGACTGTTGGGGGGCGCTGGTCGCCACCATGATCGACGGCATCCGAGCTCATAATCGGCCGAGGGCAATCCAGCTCGCCTGACGAAAACCGGCTGCCAATGGTAGAACCCTGGAGGTGACGATATTCATGATGTGTCATTCGACGACCGCTACTTCCGAGCACCCGTCGCCTTCGTTCGTCAACTCGCACACGAGGCTCCGGTCCACCGATTAGCCGGCCAAAACAGTGCTCACTCGTCCAGCCGTAATCAAGACCCCCGAAACGATGGTTGGCTTGCGCAGCGACAATGATCCCCAAACCTTGCGACAGCGGATCCACCACACCCTCTGCTCCCACATGCTCGCCGCCGAACCGCCCGACCACGACCGCCTTCGTCGCGTCGTCGCCGAACCCTTTACGCCGCGCGCCATCACCGAGCGAATCCCCCGCATCACCGCTATCGCCGACCAGCTCATCGATGATGTCGACCCAACCCGGACCGTCGACTTGGTCGCGGCCCTGGGCGTGCCGCTGCCGGTGCGGATCATCACGGATGATCTGTGGGATCCCGGTGTGTCATTCCGCAGGCATCAGCCGTTCATCACATGTTCTCGGCGGCGTCCTGTCCTGCGGTGTCGACGAACCGAACAGGGCCGCATTCGATTTCAGCCAGCTGATACCAACCAGCCTCGCCAGTCGCAGGCTGCGGCGCCGCGACGATCTGCCGAGCACTGCATCGGCGCCGAAGCATCCGATCCCGACCGCTCGAAACGCTGCCGGTGACGCTCCACTGAAACAGGCCCGCGGGCACCGGTACAGCAGCGAGCCCGGGTGCTTGCGATCCGGCGGACTGCGGCGTTGAGCCGGCCTTCCTCTGCGCGACAAACGATGGCGCACACGCCTGCTGTCTCGCCAAGGATCTCGGCGGCAGTCAACGTGCCGCAGCTGGCGATTGTTGGCAACGATGACCAGCGGTTTCGTAGCTCTGCGGTGTTCAGCCAAGGCTGAACACGTCGCCCCACACTGTGATGACTTCCTTCGACCTACCGGTGTCGACCGAGGCTGTCGCGAAGGCGCGGGCCTGGGCGTAACCTCCACAACCGTTGAGCGCGATTGTGGTGTCCTTCCAGCTCACGCTGGCGTGGTCACCACCGGCGAAGACGTTGGCGGGATTGTTGATTCGGGTATCGAACGGGCTCCGCTCCTCGCGGTCGAGAATGCTGAACGATTGCTGCTGTCCGGGACCGAGGCTGAGGCTGGCGCCACCGGTACCTGAAGGGGCCACGGAATCACTGGCCCCGGTCACGCTCGCGCCGCCGTTGACACCTCCGCCATTGATCTGCACCTGGCAGCCGACAACGTAGCCGGGGGTGAGGATGCCGAGCAGCGCTCGGCCGTTGGCCACCTCCACGCGCGCGGTGGCAGTGACCCAGGTATTGCGGTGCAGCGGAGTGGACCCCATGGACGGGTTGATATTGGCAGACTGATTGGTCAGCGTCACCGTCACGACGCTGCCATCGGGAAGGGTCTGACTCGTGACGGAATCGGCCAGCGGAATGAATACGTCGGCATTGGCCGCGCTGTTGGAGAACAGGCCTATCGCGACGGTGGTCACCGCCGCCAGGTTAGCGGCACACGCGGCCTTCTTACGGTTGATCATGGTGATTGTCCCCTTGGAACTCGGATGATTTCAGCGATGAGCGGGTTGACGAATTTCGACAATGTCAGCCAATGCTGAACGGCTGCCCGTAGAGCGTAATTCGTGAGTGGTCGACACCGATGAGCTCGACGTTCGTGTAGGCGCGGGCCTGTGAATAGCCGCCGCAACCTTCGACGTTGATCATCACGTCTTTGTACGCAACCGAATTCGTGCCGGTGGCGAAGAGATCCTTATCGGCGACCTTCACGAAAACCACCTGGCCGGGGCCGAGCTGAATAGCGATCGAACCACCGACGTTGCCGGAGTTCGGGGAGACGCTGACCGACAACCCCGCGGAAATTGCCGAAGTGCCGATACTGACCTGGCAGCCGACAATGTAACCAGTGTTGATGGCGGACGTGCCGTGCGTCGAGGAATTGTTGGTGCCCGGGGCATTGCTCGGGTACAGCTGCGGTCCGGCCGGACCAACGTGGACGCCGTCGGCGATCTCGGCGGTGATAGTGCCCGATACTCGCGCGGTGCGGCCGGCGCCGTTCGCGGACATGGACGGCGCGATGAACGCGGACTCGCCGGTGCGCGTGAGCTTCGTGACGCCGACGCCGGAGGTTTCACCGTCCGGAAGCGCCACGAAGGTGTCGGCGCTGGCCGCGCCGGTCGACAGAAAGCCGATCAGCACAGCCGCAGCCGCACCGGTAACGGCGGTCTTCGCGCTGCGGCCGAGAATCGCGGTGCCGCAGTGGGCGCCGCAGTTTGTAGCATCCGTGTTTTTCATATTGTGAGAACCCTCATCTTGTGGAAGGACTGTCGGACAGTGTCGAATGACACACCCGAGAAGCCTTCGAGCTGGTGTCCGGTGACTGCCGCATACGGATCAGGCTTCGGCGGTGGGCAGGGCGCTGGGGAGCAGGGCGACCATGATGAGGTCCCGATCGTGCTCAGCAGCGCGATGCCGATCGAGCCACCGACCTGCTGGGTCATCTCGACCATCTCCGAGGCGATCGCGTGCCTGCCTGGTCGACACCGGCGCCCGACCCATGCAGAGCAACCGATATCACCGCGCCCATCCCGAGTCCGAGCAGCAGCCCCGGCAGCACCGCCGCCGCGACGTCGATCATGTCTGCGCCGGGCGCAGTTCATCGGCGCGGTGACCAGGCAGTCGGCGAATACGGAGGCACGGCTAACTCGCCAGTGTGTCAACGGAATCGAGCTCTTGATCGAACTTCCGGCTGACATAGGTCAGCGACCCGATCAGCTCGCTCGAGGTCAGCGTCCGCGGACCTGAACCGTCGACCATCCCGGACAGCGGCAACCGTCCGATATCCGCCCAGCACAGGTAGCCCCGGTCATCGATATAGCTTCGGCTCAGACCGGGGTTGTCCGGGTGCAAGCAGTACGGGATATCGAGGTAGCCGCGTTCGAAGGCCCGCAGCATCGCGGTCCCGGGGTCGGCGTCGAGATTCAGCACCGCGGCAACGAGCGCCGCCGCCTCTCGATATGTTTGCGAATCATGCGACTCGGCAACCGATCTCGGCGTATCAGCCGCCACAGCGGCGGCGAATTCGAGTGCGGCGACGTTCTCCGCGACGGTCGGTATGCGCACCGATTCCGCCTCGGTCTTGACGATCAGACGCGCGCAGCCGGTAGCAGCCGCGAGCCGCGCCGCCGCGCCGAGCAGCGCGTACGCGCCCCTTCGCGTCGATGGATACACCCCCATGTACGCGTAAATCACGATGTGCCAGTCGGTTTCGGGCAAATGCTCGGCGCATAGGCGTTGCAGGGCGCGGACCGCTTCGGCATCCTGGATCGGATTGGTCTGCTGGGCATAGCTGGCCGAGATGCTCCGAAATCCGTGATAGTGGAAGAACATCGCCTCCAGCGCGCTGATCGCCACCAGCTCACTCGGCGGACACAGTTGACCGAGCATGCACCCGCCGAACGTCTCCAGATGCGGTTCCAGACCGGTGGCCCGCAGCTCGCTCAGTTCATCGCAGGATCGGATCCAGAACCTGGTCGAATCGCCCAGCGGCACCCGCCCGTAAGGCAGGCAATAGGACACCGGCCCGCCCTCGGAAGCGTCCAGACCCGCTGCCGTCATGGCGCGGAAGATATCGCCCGGATCGGCGCTGCCGTGGCGCACCTGAACCGGGAACTCCGGCCCGGCAATCGATGTCAGCACGTCGATGGTGGTGGAATGCTCATGGGAGACAATGGGATAGCCGTTGAGCGCTACCCCGCCGAGGACGGCCAGCTGCGCCGCCTCGAGGTCACCAACCCTGGTGTAGCTGTCGACGGTAACGGTGCCGACCGTTACGCCGACCGCGTCGCGGGTGGCGCGCAGGCCTGCCCGCATCTGCTCCGGCGCGCTCATCCCCATCCTGGGTTGCACAACCAACTCGCCTGCGCGGTGCGCCCGTCCGACGAACGCGCCGAATCCCGTATCCGCGGACGTGACGATACTCATGCCCGCACCGACTGCCATAGCGATTCCAGCACCCGATCGAACTCGACGAGTCCTTCGGCGCTGTCGTCGAAGACGGCAGTGAAACCGGCGTCGGTCAGCGTGCCGCGTTCGTCCGCACGCTGATCACCACGGATGCCGAGCTTCCCACCGATCACCACCGGCAGTTCCGCAGTACCGAATTGTTCGCGCAGCGGGCCGATCATCCGCATACCGTCCTGGTACCCGTGCCCGTTCACACTGCTCACTACGACCAGCGCGGGCCTGTGGCGCCGGCATTCCTCGACCAGCAGCCGTTCGGGCACGCACGGGCCGATATTCACCACCGGATAGCCGCGCTCCTCCAGAAACAGTTGCAGAAACACCAGATTCCAGGTGTGCGAGTCGGAGATGACGCCGGTCACCATGACCGGTCTTTGCTGGTCGTCGCGGGACTCATCGACAATCCTCATGACTGCACCTCGCTGACGCTCGGATCCAGCATGTGCGATGCGCTCTGCAACACGATTCCCTCGCTCATGACACTGGTGCTCCGATTTGGTAGTCGCGGACCTGCCGCAGGCGCGACGCGGAAATGACCTGCCCGCCGCTGATCAGTACTTCTGCCGGCGCCGGACGGCCGAGGAACATCGACAGGCTCGCGGTGACGCCGTAGGCGCCCGCGTTCGGGATGACCACCAGGTCACCCGGGCTCAGGGTGGGCAGCGCGATATCGCGGCCGAGGATGTCGCCCGGGGTGCACAGCGGACCGACCAGGCTGGCCACTTGGTCGTTGGCCCGGCCGTCGGGCTGCGGTGTCACCGCCACCGGCAGCAGCCGGCCCAATCCGGACATACCGCCGAAGGTGTTGATACCGGCGTCCGCGATGACATAGTTGCGACCGCGGCTCTCTTTGAGATTGACCACCGAACAAATCAGCTGCCCGCTGTCGCCGACGAGATAGCGGCCCGACTCACAGGCCACCCGGGGTGCGCCATCACGCCAGCCGGGGAACCGCTTGTCCAATGCCACCGAAAGTGCCTCGCGCAGCGCGGAATACACCGGCCGATCACCGAGGACCGCGTACGGAGCTGCGAATCCGCCGCCGATATCGAGGAAGCGGAACGCGATACCGAGCTCGTCCTGTAGCCGGGCGGCCAGCGTGATGGTGTGGGTGAATTCGGCGATCAGGCTCGCCTCGTCCTTGGCGTTACTCAGCGGAAAGAAATGCGCGCCTGCGACGGTGGCGCCACGCACGCCGAGCAGCTGATCACGCAGTTCGGGCAGATTTTCGCTGTCGAAGCCGAATTGTGAGGGCACACCGGTCATCCGGATGCTGGTCGAAGAGCTCGAGGTGGCGCTGTTCACCCGGATCAGGCAGTCGGCCACCACACCGAGTTGCTCGGCTTCCGCGCCGACATGCTCGAGGTCGGTGCGGGATTCGACGGAGAACAGGCGCACACCCGCGGCGAGTGCCTCGGCCAGCTCCCCGCCGGTCTTACCTGGTCCGGTATAGAGGATGTCGGCGCCGGTGAATCCGGCAGCCAAGGCCGCGGCCAGTTCGCCCGTCGAGCTGATCTCGGCGCGGCAGGCCTTGCCTGTCCCGTCCCGCATCGCGCGCGCGACCTGTGGGTGCGGATTCGCCTTGAGTGCGAAGAACAGTTCGACCTCCTCCGGGAGCGCCCCGAACAGATCGCTGCGCGCCTGCCGGATCCGGTCTATGTCGTACACGTACAGCGGAGTGCCGAACTGCTTGGCCAAGTCGGTGTAGTCGGTGTAGCCGGTCATCGGTCCGCCGCTTCCAGTAGCGAAACGAGCGCGGCGCGCGCGTGCTTGCCGTGCCGGGTGAGCGGAATGCTCTCGACCACCCGGCACTCTGCGGGCACCTTCTGCGCCTCCAGCCGCCGCGACAGTTCGCGAAGTACGACGTGCGCGTCGATCTCACCCTCGACGAAGATGATCAGATCGCGATCCCCCTCCGGCGGCACCGCCGCCGCGGCCCGCACCTGCGGGATATCCGTCGCTGCGGCCTCGATCTCAATCGTGCTCATACGCACCCCCTTTCGTTTGAACATGTCGTCACGCCTGCCCTCGTAGTAGAGGAAGCCGTCGGAGTCCAGTCGCCCGTAGTCGCCGGTGTGCAACCGTCGCGCGCCCGTCGGACCCACCCGGAACGTCCGCGCGGTGATCTCCGGAAGGCGCCAATACCCGGGCATGACATGCGGACCCTCGACGACGATTTCGCCGACTGCCCCGGTCGGCAGCGCCGAGCCGGACTCGTCGAGGATGTGCACGGTCGTACCCGGCAACGCCCTGCCCACCGACGAGCCCTTGGCGTCCTCGAATTCCGGTGGCAGCACCGAGATCCGCTTGCATTCGGTTTGCCCGAACTGGCGCACCACGACCGCGTTCGGGAAGGCCGCCCGCAACTGCTCGATCGTCGATTCCGGCAGTGCCGCACCGGTATTGGTGAACATCCTGACCTTTCCGTAATCGGCGCCGATCGCCGCGACGGATTCGTTCTCGCGCCGGACCAGCGAGCAGATCATCGCGGCCAGCGACGGTACGATGGGCACCACTGTTGCCCCCGATTCGCGAATCCGGTCGAGCAGCACCAGATCCGCGTCACCGTCGGCCAGCACCAGTTCACTGCGGCCGAGCGCGGCGAGCAGCACCTTGTACAGCCCGTAGTCCCAGGAAATCGGGAACCGGCAGAACACCACGTCGCTGGGCCGGTAGCGCAGCTCCGCGTTGATCGCCCGTGACGCAAAGACCATCTGGCGATGCGGACAGATGACACCCTTCGGCGCGGCAGTACTGCCCGAGGTGTAGACGAGCACGGCGACCAGGTCCGAATCGGTGACCTCGCCAGCCCGTTCGGTGCCATCGTGGGAGCGGAGCTGCTCCAACATCCGGCCCAGTTCGTGCACCGGCACGGAAGCGAACTCGGCGAGCTCGGCCGCCTGCCCACCATCCGCGATGACCAGCGCGGGTTCTGCGTTGTCCAGCACCGAGCGCAGATGATAGTCCTTCATGGCGGGGTTGACGGGGACGAAAATCGCCCCGACACGTGCGACTCCGTAGAAGATCGCCACCGCCTCGCGTGTGCTCGGCAGTCGCACGAGCACACGGTCGCCTACGCCAACCCCTTGGCGCCTCAGCCATTCGGATACGGCCAGGCTGTGGTCGGCGAGTTCTCGATAGGTCCAGCGACCGTGCCGGTCGGAGATCGCGACGGCCGTTGGGTCGGCGTGCGCCACCGCCTCGTCCAGCACGCCGTGCACCGTCATCGCCTGCTCGTCTGCCGTCACCGCGTGGTTGTCCCGCACCATAGTCTCCTGCGTTGTACGCGTGTCATCCGCCGCCCAGTGCGCCAGCTCGCGCCGATCGACCTTGCGATTGCTGTTGAGTGGTAACTCGTTCAGGTGCGTGTACCGGCGTGGCACTATCGCGGCGGGCAGCGTGCTACGGAGTTCGCGGGCAAGCTCAACCTGCGAGGTTGGCGCACCGGTGTAGAAGACCGCGAGTTCCACGGACCCGTCCGCAGTGACCGCGACGGCGACCACGTCCTGCACACCGGTGCAGGCGCGCAGCGCCGACTCCACCTCGGCCAGTTCTATCCGGATGCCGCGCACTTGGACCTGAGAGTCCGTCCGGCCCAAGTACGTCAGCTGCCCCTCGACATCGCGCCGCACCCGGTCGCCGGTGCGGTAGTACCGGCGACCGTGCCTGTCGAAGAACTGGCCGATACCGTCGCCCGGATCGAGGTATCCCGGAGTGAGCTGGGGGCCGGCGATACACAGCTCCCCTTCGACGCTGTCCGCACCGTCGTCGGTGTCGAGCAAGAGGTAGTCGTGGCCGCCATGGATCGCGCCGATGGGCACGGTATCGCGGGTGGGGGCGTCCGGATGCCAGCGGTGCACGGCCACTGTAATGGTCAGTTCGGTAGGGCCGTAGATGTTTTCGATAGCCGAATTCGGCGCGGCCCGATGCCAATCCGCCGCGTCGCGGTGGTAAAGGGCCTCGCCCGCGAAGAAGCTCCAGCGCAGCGACGGCAACGCTGCCGCGGCGAGGCCGGTGGTGCGGCGGACGAGCCCGATCGCGCTCGGCGTGGAGAACCAGACCGTAATTCCTTGTTCAGCAATATATTCCGGCAATTCTCGATATGCCGTCGCGGGCACTGGCAGCACTGTCGCGCCCGCCCCCCAGCCGCAGAACAGGTCGAACATCGCGCAATCGAAGTTGAGATCGAAGGTCTGCGAGAACACATCGTCGGGCCCGAAATCGTACCGATCGTCGAGCAGCCCGAAGTAGTGGGCACAGTTGCCCTGGGTCACCGGCACTCCCTTGGGCCGTCCCGTCGATCCGGAGGTGAACAGGATGTAGGCGATGTCCTCGGGCTTCGTCGCGCACGGAGCCGTCAACGCCTGCGCCGGATCCACCCGGATCTCCCCGGCACTCTCGCGCCCCGGTGTGCAGATCAACACAGGGAGGTCGACGCCCACCGAGCGCAACTCCGCCAGCGCTGCAACCGACTCTTCGTCTGCCACCAGTACTTTCACACCGCCGGCGTCGATCATCGCCTTGGTTCTCGCGACCGGGAACGCGGGTTGCAGTGGCACCACGGGAATGCCGGTGTACATCCCGGCAAGCAGTGCGACATAACCCGAAAGTGATTTGCCAGCAAGCACTCCGATACTCGTTGGAGTCGGCGCATGCCCCATCAGCGCGCCCGCGAGTACCAGGGCACGCTCATCGAGCTGTGCGTATGTCAGCGAATTACCACCGACGCGAATTGCGGGCCGGTCGGCGGATACCGCGAGACCGCGACGGAACCGCTCGACCAATCCCGAGCCGATGCTAATCATGGTCGGACCTCATCCCGTGACGCCGGCCGACAAGCTCGACAGCGTCGTCCACAGCACAGCGGGGGTAGCGAAATTGTCCAGCGCCAGTGCGTCGTCGACGAATCGGGTGTCGTATGCCTGCTCCAGCTCGCTGAGCAACTCGACGGTGGCGAGTGAATCCAAGCCGAGATCCCGCAGCTCGAGCTCGTTCGTCATCGACTCATCCGGTGACAGGAATGGCAGGTACTTCCGGAGAATCTGTTCAAATTGCGGGTCCCACATGGCTACTCCTACTTGTCGAAATAAGCACCGGAACGGCGAACCGGCATCATTGCCAGGCGCGGATTGGCCGGAATGACGTCAAACGAATTGGTGGTGCAGGCGACCCGCCCGAAGAGACTGTCCGGACCCGCGACGCATACTGTCCGCACCCCCCAGCTGTGCAACGAGGTCACCACTTCGGGCCAGCGCAGCGGCCGCACGATCCCGTCGAGCAGCATCTGCGCGACCTGGGCGCCGGTGCGCAGTACAGCGCCGTCTTGGTCAGCCATTACCGGCAGGCGTGGATCGGCGAAGTCCAGCGTCGGCAGCACCTCGTCGGCCACCCGATCCCGCAGGCCCGCGAATTGTGGGCAATGCATCGGGGGCCGCATAGTGTAAAGCGACATCCCGCCGACGGCCCGCAGGCGCTGCTGCAACCATTCCACCCGGCTCTCGCTCAGCGAGAGCATGAAGAAGCCGTCGTCGACGTAGCAGGAAATCTCGTTCCACGCACCGAGTGCGTCGAGTTCCGCACGCAGGTCGGCAAGTTTATCGGCGGGCACCCGGACGAACGAGTGCGTCACGATATCGGTGTGCTCCTCGGCAAAGTAGTCATCCATGCAGACGGCAAGGCGCGCGGTCAGGCACACCGCATCGGGCACCGAAAGCACGCCGGCGAAGGCGAGGGCGGCCTTTCCACCAAAGCTCGGACCGACGCAGATATCCGGCTCGATGCCGAGACGGTCGACCGCCCATTGCGCCGACGCCAGGCAATTGATCAGGAAGGCGATCTGCGCCGGGTGCGAATAATCGCCTTCGGCCAGCCGGAACGCATCGACCAACGAATAGCCGAGCGTCTCGTCGGCGACCTGAACCAGTTCTCTGGCAATCGGATTCGCCACCATGAAACGCCCGACCTCATCGAACGACGCGGGGCCCATGCCGGGAAAGATGAACGCTGTGGTCATGACAGGCTCTTCAGGAAGTCCACCATCACTTGGCGGAAGCGCTGCGGCTCCTCGAGATGCGGCAGGTGGCTCGATTCCTCGAAGACCTCCCACCTGGCCCCGGGAATGAGCTCGAAGTAGGGCTGCATAACCGCCGCCGTCGCCTCGTCGTGCCTGCCGTTGATCAGCAGCGTCGGGGTGTCGATCCGCGGCAGCTCGTCGACGATCGACCAGTCCTTCAATGTCCCGATGACATGAAACTCGTTGGGGCCGTTCATGGTGTAGTACACGGTCGGGTCGTTGTAGATCTCCATGAACGAGGACATGAAGTCGCGCGGCCACGGCTGGACCCGGCAGACGTGCCGGTCGTAGAACACCCGCATCGCGCCGACATACTCCTCGGTATCGGTGGTGCCCGCTGCCTCGTGCCTCCGCAACGTCTCCTGCACCGCAGGCGGCAACCCCGCCTTCAGCACTGCCATCTCGCGCCGCCATAGCGGCATCGAGGCGGGTGCGTTCGCGACCACCAGCCCGCGCAGTCCCGCCGGATTTCCCGCCGCGTGCTTCGCTGTGAGCGGCCCGCCCCAGGATTGCCCGAACAGCACATAGTTGTGGGAAATGCCCAGTTGGGTCAGGAGATTGTCGAGTTCCGCCTCGAACAGCCCCACCGTCCAGAAGTCCGCGCCCTGTTCAGGCAGATGGGTCGAGCCGCCGTTGCCGAGCTGGTCGTAATGCACCACCGGCCAGCCCTCGGCGGTCAGCGCGGTCAGGCTCAGCAGATAGTCGTGTGTGCTGCCGGGACCGCCGTGTACTGCGACGACGGCGGGTCGATCGCTGTGCAGATCGCCGGTCACTCGATACCAGGTCGAGTACCGACCGAACGGCACCGTCCCCTTCGCAGTAGGTTTGGGCGCTACGAATGACGCGTCCATTTTGCCTCCTCCCTGAGATCACCGGATCACGGGATCACGACCTTCAGCACACCCGGTAGAACCCGCCGCAGGGACCCCTAACCGTCCCCTAATGCGATGGCTCCGTCCCTGCGAACAAGAGGATTCGCCGACAGGGGCGGCTAGGGGTATGAAGCGCACGGACCCGTCGTTAGGGTCGGGTACGGTGCGCACGGACTGTTCGGTCACCTGGTGAATCACCTACGGCGCGAAAGGGTCACACGGCCATGATGAGTACCGGTCGAGGCCCTGGACTCCGCGACGAATCGTGCACGGCCGACATCGGACGGCTCGCCGACCACATCGTCGACGCGCTCGGTTCGCCGACCGAACGGCGACGGCGCTGTTCGGCCACAGTAAAAGCAGCTGCCTCGGTGTCGCAACGGCTTTCGCAACTTCGTGCACATCAGGACCATGACATGTGGCGGGATCAGCAGAACTATCCGGAGTGGTTACCCCGGACGCAGGTTGGTGGCGGACTTCTCGCCCCGAAGCGTCCGGTCGATCCACGCGATGACGTCGGCCAGGATGACCGGTCCCTCGGCTTCATCCTCCAACCCGTGGTAGACGCCCGGACAGGTCCTCAGTGTCGCCGACGGCACGAGGTCGACCACCCGGCGGCTGGCGGAGAGCGGATTGATCAGATCGGCGTCTCCATGAACCACGAGTAGTGGTACGGCGACTCGGGTGGCAGCCGATGCCACGCGATCCATCTGTGCCAAGACGTCGATCGCGAAGCGTGCGGTCGCTCGCCCATGGACCAAGGGATCGGCGTACCGTTCGGCGACGACGTCGGGGTCGCGATTGACATGCTCGAAACGCAGCCCGTTCGGCAACGTCAGCGTGGCGAACGCGCGGCCGAGGCTCCTGACCACGGCCACCTTCAGCCGCTGATTCCGCAGCTCCGAGTCGAAAGCGGGTCCGGTCACCACCACCGCGGCCACGTCCGTCCCCGGCCGGTCCGCTGCGTAGAGGAACGCGTAGAGCCCGCCCAGGCTGTGGCCGTACAGCACGACCGGTGCGCCGCCCGTTCGCGCACGCTCGTGTGCGACGAGATGGTCCACGGCCTGCGCCGTCGACTGGTATCGGACGTCGCCGCGCCGCCCTTCGGATCGCCCGAATCCTTCGTAGTCCATGGCAATCACGGAGAAACCAGCCGCGGTCAACAACCGAGCCGTGCTGTCGTAGCGGGCGGCGTGCTCGCCGAGACCGTGCATGATGACGACACTGGCCCGCGCAGGCCCGCTCGGGACCCACTGGAGTGAGGTGAGTCGGGGGCCGCCGCCGTCCGGCGTGAAGGAGTCGAAGATGGGTGATTCGTTCACGAGCAGTTCCTTTCTGGTCTGCTCGAGCCTCGCCGCTTCACCGTGGTCCAGGATTGGACCAACCTGCTAGGTCGGCAGGATCTCCCAACGGATCGTGCTGAACGCGGTGGGAGGGCCGCCGAAGGTTCGGCGACACGTCCTCGTGAGATGGGAGCTGTCGGTGAACCCCGCCAGGTGAGCCGCATCGGTGAGCGTCCGGCCCTGCGCGACCGCTGCGGTCGCCCGGAGCAGCCGGAGCCATCTCACGTAAGCCCGGAAGGTGATTCCGAGGTCCTGGGCGAAGAGATGGGACAGCCGGCTCTCCGACAGATGAACGGTCGCGGCGAGGTCGCGAAGCCGGATGGGTCGTGAGTCCAGCTCGGTCCGAAGGCGGGTGCGCGCGGCGGCGACTCCCGGATGAAGCGGATGCGAGGTGTTTCCGGGAGAGCGCAGGCGCCCTTCGACGTACGCGCTGTGGCCCTTGGTCAGGGTCTGTCCTGCGTGATCCCAGGCGCGAGCGTGGGACGGATCGTCGACCAACTCGATCAGCTCGGCACCCAGAGAGGACTCGGGCTCGACGTGCGCCACGACGCCCCAGGCGCCGGCTGCGCTGAACGCGTGCGACTGATCGGCGGGAACGATCGCCGCGTTCGTACGTCGCTGCCGGCCCTGGAGATCCTCGATGACGAACGACCCTTGGTGGGCGACGGCCACCTGCACGGAGTGGTGAGAATGTCGCGGCAAACTTCCCAGCGGACCCTCGATCTCGAGTACACCGGGACGCAGGCGCCCTGTGCCGGACCACCGCGGGTTCAATGGCTGTCGCTCGTCCGACGCGTGCATCGGCTGAAATATACGCGGCACGGGAGCGCTCCGACACCGCCGCGAAACGGCGGCCCCTGAATCGTCACCGTGGATGGCCATTCGTCAAGATGGATGGCCATCTGGTCAGGATGGATGGGCGCCGAATACCTTGCGCTGCTGGAGGACCCGCAGCTCGCGCAGCTCGCGGCGGTGGATCGACACATGGGCAAGGCCTACTTTCGGCACCGGCTGTCGGCGACGCTCGAGAACCCCGGCGCGCGATTCGCGCCGTTCGTCGACTCTCGACCGATACACACACCCGCCGGGATGCCAGCGCGGAACCGGCAGAGCTCGAAATCATCGTCCGGACAAATCTGCCCGACCTCACACCCGCCGCGGCTCGAGCATTGCCGCATCCTCACCAACCTCGCGACCAGGCCGCTATACAGCCGAACCCCGCGACAACAGATGTCGATCCCCACGGCCAGGGACGCTCCGGACGGCAAAGTTGCCGGGCGACGACAGAGGACAATTCACGCAAGCTCGTCGACGAATTCATCAAGGGCAGAAGTAGGGCATTCAGCAACGCATTCGAGAGGTTCGTGCGTGAACGAAATCTCGACATGAATGATCGGTACTGGTCGGAGCAGGACCAAGACCACTACGCGACCCACCGGGGGATGTGCACCTGCCGCACAGGAGCGGGCGTACCAGCCGAGGAACCGGCCCGCATCTTACCTGCTCTGTGGGTGTCGAGTTCGGGCTGATGATCGCGTCATAGCAGGTCAGGCGTTCGCGGTCGCGAGATATCAATCGCAATGAGTGTTAGGGTTCGTGGCGGAGTCCTTCTGCCGTTGCGGATCCTATGACGGTGGTCTGATCCCTGGCCGGGCACCTGTCTGGGTGTCGTGGCTATCTCCCCCGTATCTCGAGAAGAGAGTTAGGGGCTCGACATGAAAATCAAGAAAGCACGTTCACGGCTCTCGGCCAGGTCTTTGTGCGTACCCGCCTTTGCCGCGGCGATGCTCCTCTGCGCTGCACCTTCTGTCTATGCCGAGGCGGGCGTTCCCGGTGCCGACGGCGCGACCGGCACCAGTGAGCACATCGACGGCTTCCCCGGCGGCGACGGCCAGAACGCGACCCCCGACGGCGCGGGCGGTGCGGGTGGCAAAGGCGGTGTCCCCTCGGTCGGCGGGACCGGCGGGGCAGGCGGTCACGGCGGTGACGGCGCAGGCACCGGCGCTGGTGGCCCTGGTGGCGCAGGCGGTGCTTCCGCGGACTCGGGTGACACCGGTGGCGCGGGTGACGGCGGAAACGGTGGTGCGGGGGCAGGAGCGGGCGCCGGCGGTGCGGGCGGCGCAGGCGGCGGCGCCGCAGTCGGCCGTGGCGGGGATGGTGGCACCGGCGGAAATGCCAACGGGAATGGCGCGGGCGGCCCTGGAGGCGCGGGAGGATCCGGAGTCGCGGGCAATGGTGCCGGTGGCAATGGCGGTTCCGGCTGCAATGGCCTCAATCCCGGCCAACCTGCCCAAGGTAGCGCGGGCGGTGCCGGCGGCGAAGGCTGCTGAAACACGACTCGCAGAGGTGCGTTCCGCAGCGGTCGTTCTGACGCTGCGGGACGGACTTCGCACGTTGCCCCCGGCAATGAACCCTGTCGACGAGGTCGACGATGCTCAGCCCCACCGCACACGGCTGGCACCCGTTCCCGAGATCCCCGAAGCACTTCTACATGGGCGACACCAGCATGGCCACGCCACTGACCGCAGGCGGGCTCGCGCTGCCCCCGCGGCGCCGTCCAGGCTGTTGGCGCGCCAGGGCAAGAAGGTGTCGACCGGACAACTCCATACCCTCGAGATCGAGGTCACCTCGGCAGCCGTTCCGCTGCGGGTCCTGCTCGCCTACAGCGACTTCCCCGGCGAGACGTTGGTCAACAATCTGAATCTCGTTGTCCGGGGCCCGGACGGAACCCCCAGGGTCGGAAATACCAGGGAGGGCGCTGGACTCGACAAACAACGTCGAGGTCGTCGAAGTCGACACACCCACAGTCGAGGCGAAACCTTCCCCGTGCACCCACACGCCGCCGCCACGTCGAGGGGCACGCTCGACCTCAGTCGAGTCAGCAGCTCGATCATGCGAGCCGCGCCCGCCCCGACGGGGCGCACGCAGCGTCGGTTCCAGACCTACAAGCCCTGGGTGTGAGGGGCGGAAGGTGATCCGCTGAACTCGCCGACAGGCGCCGCGAGACAGGCTACTCGCGGGTTCTCGACAGGCCTCGGAGTTCAAAAACGTGAGGTTTCTGTGGGAATTGGCCAAAAACGTCAAATCTCCGAAAATGCGAAACCCCCTCCGACACAGGTCAGAGGGGATTTTCACTGTCGGGCTGACAGGATTTGAACCTGCGACCACTTGACCCCCAGTTCAGCCGGTGGGCGAAATCGCCTGGCCAGAAGCATCTTTCGGTGGTGCACCGATCAGCGCCGACATGGAGTTTGTTCGGTATCGTTCGTAGCGTGTGGTCCCGCTCCGGTCCCGCTGAACCTCGTGGCTCGAATCCTGAAATCTGCGGCCGCGACCAGCGCGATCTATGGACCAGCCGTCACAAGGCGGCACCATCCGCGAACGCAGCTGATGCCGCCTTGGGTATCGCGCGATATACGGCGATTGGGACCACGGAAAATCCCGGGGCCTGAGCCACCTCTGCTAGTCCGCTGTTACCGAGAGACCTCAAGAAGTCGTTGGTGGCCGCAGTAAAAACTCCGCGCCGAATATTTCCGTTGGCCGGGTCAACAACGTCATCGAAACTTGAGATGTCGCCAGCTTCTGCGTGATAACCAATCACGCCGACCACGGTCCAATCTTGAGAATCAAGACCGTACCGCGCGAATAGCACATCAGGTTCGGCGTCAAGATATTGACGGCCCTCTTGAAGTCGTAGCGAAATGTTAGCGCCAGCGTCACCAGCGGGGCTTAGGACCATAGATAACCCTTCAGGGTAGAGTCCACGCATAATCTTGACCATTCCCCGCAGATCCGATGTTTTGATACTGTCAGCGACAATCGAATCGGACCCAATATCAGGAATCTGATCCTCTAAATTTGATGAGTTATTCTTTCCCGGACCAGCGTTCTTTGATTGACGCGAACCGCCGGAGCCTGCCGGGCGAGACGAAGTTGGGCCATCGCGCTTGATTCCCATCAGCGAGAAACCTGACACCGCAGTTGCAAACCCCATCATCATTCGACCAAAGTAGCGAGGGTCAACCAATCGACCCTCTGCGGTAATCCGAACAATTGCCCCAGCGGGATAGTCTCGTCTAAGCAAGCCAGAGGAAAATGCCTCTCCCTCGGCGACTATCTCGGATATATCGACCAAGTATCCCTCCGCCTCCAATACCTCCTCAATTCTCGGAAACATCGCATCCGACAGAAGTCGATGTTCGGTTATATCCTCCTCATGCCCTTTAGCTACGAACGCAATTGAGCGAGGGCCGATCTGCCCACGACCGGATTGCTTTTGGGACGATTCACTAGAGTCCGGGACTCCATCGAATAGCTGACTGGCGATACCTTTTACCTTCTCGCTGTCAACATACAAATACTCGCGAAGCACATTCACTCGAACTCCTTTGGATGCGAAACGGGCGGAACACCTCTATGTGGCTAACCTCATCCTGCTAGCAGGTGGACGGAAATTCCCGGAACCTGCCGCTGTATTTTGCACGGTGTAGGCCAGAATCACCAGGGGCATACGCCTGACAGGTGGAGGCGGCCTCGGCTCGGGGTTGTCGCAGACCTGGGTGATCTCTCAGCCGGAACTGGCCCACCTTGGAAATCAGCCCATAATGCGTCCCCGAGCTGCTGGTTTGCATCTCAAGGGTTCTCGTCGGTTCTTGGCACATTTCGACGTCCGACGGCCTGCAGACGGCCTGGAGCGATTGCCCGCGAGACCGCCGTTCGGCGCCGGTCACGGCCCTCTCACGGTAGCGTCCGATCCATGTCGTCGAACAACATCCAAGTTCCGTCAGCGACCGCTAACTTCGGGGGGTCCGGCAGCATGTCAGCCACAGTCAGTATCTGGCAGCCTTTCGCCGTCCAACACTTGTGGACAGCGCTACATATGGCTCGACTGTGCAATGACCGCGAAGACGAACTGGTGGCACGCGGGAAGATGGGGCCTGACGTCGAGCACCAGTCGCTGGCTGCAACCGCGGCGATGTCAGCCGTCTACTTTGTCGAGGCTTACATAAACGACGTGTACGCCATGGCTGCCGACGACAACGGGACCCTGCGGTCCCAGCTAAACGGGATCGACAGCCGAGCCGCTGAACTGCTCGGTCTGGTTTGGAAGGGTACGGACGTCGCTGCGGAGAAGTGGCAGATCCTGGAGAAGTATCAGTACGCTTTGGCCGTCGCGGGACGACCGAAGATGGCCGCTGGCCAGAACCCGTTTCAGGATATGCAGCAGCTGATCAAGCTTCGCGACACCCTTGCACACTTCAAGTCCGAGTGGCAGAGGCATGACGTCCCACACAAGGTCGAGACGAGCCTCAAGAACCGCTTCCCTGACAGCCGGCTCTACGCCGGCGTTCCCTGGTTCCCCCAGGTCTGCCTCGCTTCCGGTTGCGCCAAATGGGCTTGCGACACCAGCATGGCGTTCGTGGATTCCTGGCGCGGAGAAATGGGCATGGAGTTCGACTACAAGACCACAGTGGCGTCGATGCCTGAGCCGTAGGGTCGCCACGGATCGGCCTTGGCTGGGTCGGGTTGCGCATGAGGTGTGAGGGGTGCGGGATCACAATGCAGGCTGACCCTAGCCAAGGCCGAGCGGCCAACAGGTCCTATGAAACTTGATGGAACCGTTTGGTGTTCGGCAACGCCTAACCAGGCATGACACAGACTCAGCACGTAGTCGTTCGGCCAGTGCCGCAGTACGAACCGGCGGTGGTAACGGAACCGACCGGTGATCCCGCGGCGATGTGGCAACAGCATCTAGCGGCTCTGGACGAGGTCGAAGCCACCGAGTAGCAGTAGCCGGGGGATTGGTCCCCTGCCGTCCCGTGGAGGGACAGCGACGCCACGCGGGCGGCACGTCCGGCCCGTTGATTACGAGTCGAGAAGCTCGTGTACGCCGACGGTCTGTTGACGTTCGGAATACTACGTGAGCTGGTCAGATGATTCCGCCGAAGTCCGGCCGCATCCGGGGGTGTACGGCCACCTTGTGACAGCGCGGTGACAACAATGGCGGTCCGACATCTCACGGCTGGGACCGGAACAGGCGGCCCGTCTATAGAGTTGCACCGCGGCCGATCATGAACAGTCGCACAACGACTCGACCAGAAAGTCATCGTATGGCGGACGAGAAACAGCCGGGAGAACAAGCAGAGGCGGTGCCGGGATCACTCGGGCCAGGTGAACGGTGGTTGGCGGGGATCCTAGGTACAGCATTCGGCGCTGCGGGCGGCGCAGCCGTCTTTCTGTCTGACAACCAAGCAGGATCGGCAGCACTGCTGATCCTGGCCACTGTCCTGCTGCTGCTGGGCGTACAGGGAACGGCGCTAACCCGATTCGGTTCGGGCGAACATAGCTTCGAGATGGCGGAGAAGCGGCGACAGCTCGGAAAGGCCTTGCGGCAAGAAGCCGAGGTGAGTGAAGACCCCAATGAAGCGGTCGTATACGCGCGGGCCGCCGAGATCGTGGCTCCCTCACCTGCCGGAGTCCGCATGGTGGAAGGCTTAGAATACGAAGCGAGTTTCCTCCGGGCTCTCGATCGGCTTGCCATCCCGTACTACCTTCCCAGTCAAAGCGATTCGCCGAGCACCGATGTCGTCGTTGTCGTCGATGGCATCGACGTGTACGTCGAGCTGAAGGCCCGCGCAAAGCCGCTTTCCGCCGCTGATGTCCGCCGCGAGTCGGTACGGCTGATGAAGATGGCCGCGTGGGATGGGCAATCTCGTCAGAGCCTCCTTGTTGTCAATCACGTCGACAGCCCGCTGACCGTGAGTAAGGCCCGCGAGATGATGCATCTCCGTGACAGCGGAACGTTCGACATCGTCGTTTGGAACGGCCCTGACGATGATGATGCTGTGCGTACAGCGCTCCTACGGATGGCGCCATACAGTCCCGACAACGACTAAATCGAATGCCTGAAGAGCGGAAGGTCGCCGGTTCGATCCCACCCCCGGCCACCGCATCCCGTCTGCCAAAACATCTGGTAGGCGGGATTCTTCATATCCATGGCTGCTGATGGCATGTGCCTGTCGGTGACCCTTTTACCGTCGACTTCCGACGCTTGAGGCACGCCGGGGACACGGCCGAATCCTGGTTTTGGCCCTGTGCTGGGTTGGGTTGCGCACACCAGGGGCTAGCTCACCGCCTGCCCGATACGGCCTGCCGTTCACGCGCAGAGGCTCGCAGGTCAAGAGTTGCTCAGCAATCAGCGAAGCTCACGCCATCGGCGTCCATGGCCGAATCTTCTGCTCCCGGACCGACTCGACCTGAATACTGTTGGCAGCCAACACCTTAACGCTCTCCGTCTATTCAGTCGCTGGACGCTACCGTTTGTCCTACTGTGCTGACGGTGCCGACTTTGATCCTGTCCCCTCGATTCACCAACGACTCCGTCCTCATGCGGGGGGGCAGCCGTACGTGCAGGTTGGCAGGTGCTGCGTTTGTCCGGATGGCGTATACCGCCGGACACGGTGGCCGGACCGGCGGTGATCTACGGCGAAGTGCTGTTCGCCGAAGCCGTGGCCGGACAACTCGGCCTCGCACTTCTCGACGTCCCGGAGGACTGGCTGCCCGGACTGCCCCCAAGGTTCCTGCGTCGTGAACTGCGCGTGTCGACTCTGGCTGCGGCGCGAGCTCATCCCGGGCCCGTCTTTGTCAAACCCGCCGACGGACGGAAGGGGTTCGCCGGGCAGTTGTACCAGGCAGGTGCGGGGCTCCCGTCCCATGACGCGTGCCCGGATGACACGCCTGTGTATATCGCTGAGCCGGTGACCTGGCAGGTCGAGGTCCGCTGCTTCGTTCTGGATGGTCGTGTGCTGACATGCTCGCCCTACCTTCGTGAGGGGAGCTACACGAACGGCGATTTGGTCGCTGACCCTCGAGGAGCGATCCGACGCCGAGACATGCGTCGAGCAATTGCTTGCCGTGGCACCCGCCCCACCGGCCAGGTTATCGATGTCGGCCTCATCGAAGGACGCGGTTGGGCGGTCGTCGAAGCCAATAGCGCATTCGGAGCGGGCGTATACGGATGCGACCCGGAGCGCGTTCTCGAGGTGCTCGCCCGCGCCTGCGTGCCCCGCCACGAACTCGGCGAGTCCGACGCTACCTGGGCGTTGCCGCCTGTCCGGCTCGAATGATCCACGACCGGCGGAGAGAGGGGATCCGACGGGCTGTGCGAACCATTGGTCACCATGTTGATGATGAACACCGTTCCTGGCGTTTGTGCTGGCGGGAAGGTTACGACTCAGTGGGCCTGACCTGGGGTTTCCGGGTTGCAACGTTGACTGAATTGGGCACCGATTGGCGGCACTGCGTACTCACTGCGTACCGAAGCTGCGGGACTGACACCCCGCAGCTTTGTCGTGTCCGGGGTCGGCATGGCCGAGGTGTGACACCTGCCCGACACCCCTGCGACTTCACTCCCCCGGCTTCCTCATACTGGCCATCCCTGAACTGAGGGAGGTCGTGTCAAGGGCGCTATTTCCCTTGACTCGGCCGAGTGAGGTCGGACAATCGTGCCATGAGGAGCCAACTCGACTCACGGGTTTCCCACCAGCCTCACCGCGGTAACCGGATGTCGAATTGATCGCGCCCGCGACCGGGTGCTTGACGCGGCAGTAGCCTTGCGACATGACGATCTCGCAGAGCTTCGTAAATATCTGTAGCGACCAACTTTCGACGACGCGAGACTTCTATGTAGATCTATTGGGCTTTCAAGTCAGCTTCGACAGCGACTGGTTCGTGCAACTGCGCGCGAACGACTCCGGGGCAACCATCGGCATCATGGCGCGCAACCACGAACTGGTACCCGAACAGGCCCGTGGCGCGGCGTCGGGTTCCTACATCACGATCGTGGTCGACGATGTGGAATCGGTCTTCGCACGGGCTAAAGACCTGTCCGTACCCATCGCCGAGGAACCGAAAGATCTGTTCTACGGCCAACGGCGGATGCTGGTCATCGACCCCAACGGTGTCCTGGTCGATGTGTCCAGCCCAACCGCACCACCGCCCACCGACCTTTGAGGAACCACCGGCCCGCGGCCTAGTCAATACTGCAATCCTCTGACCTGCGTATTTGGTTCTCGTCGTCCAAGCGGTGATGTACCGATTTCCGTTCAGCAATTCGTCGTACCTGGTGAGCGGCTTGGTGATCGGGACCCATGCCGCGGGTTCCGGGTGGACTGGTGACGGTGGGGTGACCATCTACGCGGGTTCGGCAGCCAGGGCCTTATGAGGCAATCGAGCGAAGCTCGTGCGGCAGCACCGTCTGGGAGTCGGTGAGCTGGTGGCCGTCGATCGGGGCATATGCCGGCCGAATCGGGCTCGGGAATTCCGTTCAGCAATCCGCGGCCTGGCTCTCGTTTGCTTTGTCCACTGCTCGGAGTCGATGCTGTGGTGAGCTTTCCGGAGCTCCGGCGGCGCGCACGCGCCTTGATGACAAGGGAACCAAGGGCAACCGACGCCGCTACGTGCCACTGATCGAGGAAGTTCGGCAACTCGTCCTCGACCGCATTGCCGTCATCGGCGAAGACAACACCGATGCCCGCTTGTTCGTCGGCCCGCGCGGTGGACGGATCGCTACCGGCGTTCTTCGCGATGCGACCCACTGGGACGAAGTGGTCACCAAACTCGGCTACGAACACCTGCGGCGCCACGACCTCCGCCACACCGGACTCACCTGGATGACCGATGCCGGCGTGAGCCTGCACCTGCTCCAGAAGATCGCGGGCCATGCTGACAGTTGAACAACTGAGCGATACCTCCACCCGGATCGGCGGGAGGTCACCGAGGCGGGCGACAAGCTCTCGAACCACCTTCGGTCCCGTTCTGGTCCCGCTCTACGTGTTGTGGGCTAACAGCAAAACCCTCTCCGACCGTGGTCAGAGAGGGTTTTCTTCTGTCGGGCTGACAGGATTTGAACCTGCGACCACTTGGCGCGCGATCCAGTTGTCCAGACCCTACCCATCAGTGCCCAATAGTACTCAGCGCCAAGCTTTTTCACGGAACGACCGTTCTCAACGATTCCTATGGATTCGCGTTGATTCCGGTCAAAAGTGTGGGGTTTCTGTGGGGCGCTATCCGAGCCGCACCCATGGCGTGGCATGGACTCGTCGATGTTCAGGCGTGCGCTGGGGCCGCCCAGATCGGTCTTCACCCAGCCCGGTGCTATGAGCGGCAACGTGCGCGGGTCGTCAACGTGCCGCGCGGCGAAGCTGAGCATCAGCTGGTTCGGGGCGGGCTTGCTGGCCCGGTGCTCCCTGGTCGGGAAGGCCACCACGGAAGATCTGGCGGGGCGGCCGGCGAGGGGCTCGAGCCGAACGGGCTCTTCGCGGTACTCGTGCTGCGGCGGTTCGCCGACCCCACACTGCCGGTACCACCCCGAATCGCGGACCCGCGGTGAGGCTTTCGTGGACCGCCCTTCCGATCGCCAGCGGTGACATCTCGACGATCGCGCCTCGGCAGCTGCGTCGCCCGCTCGGATCGGGGTATTCCACGGAGTGAAGGGCGGTGACGCCGGGTCGCTGTGCACCGTGGCATCACGATCGGCGGTCCGCTCATCGGCTCGACTCGCACGCGGCCCGCGGGCGGGCGGCACCACACGTATACCGGTGTAACCGGATTCGGAGACTGTCATGATTGTTTTCCTCGGCCTGGTCCTGCTCATCGCCGCGGTGGTGATCGGCACGGCGGGCGTGCTGAGCAACAGCGGACCCGCCCACACGCTCAGCGACGACTTCAGCCTGCTCGGCTACCACATCACCGCAACGTCGGGCACGTTGTTCCTGTGGGCAGTCGTGCTCGGAGCCCTCGGCATGCTCGGCCTGGTCCTGCTCACCGCCGGCGCGCACCGTTCGTCGCAGCGCCTGCGTCAGACCAAGGCCGATCTTCGGCTCGCCCGTCGCACCGGCACGGGCGGGCGGACCTTCCGTCCTTCGGCCGAACCGAAGGAGAAGGGGACCGTGCTCGCGAAGACACCGCGTAGTGCGAGCGCACGCCGCACCTGGCGACATCCCTTCGGTGACCGCTCCGCCGACGCCGTGACGCACTGACCCGACCGCACGGAATCGTCATCGACACATTGCCTACGTGGCCAACCGCGAGACCGGTAGCGTCCACGCGATCGACATCCGTTCCCGGACACTGACAGCCACCGTGAAGGTCGGTCGCGATGCGGCACATCTTGCACTCGATACCGCGTCGAACACCGCACACGTCGCCAATCGAGAAGACCACACCATCTCGATGATCGACACCACGTCGAACACGGTCGTCGCAACGGTTGATGTCGGCGGCAAGCCGCACGGCATTGCCGTTGATCCACGCACACAGAATGTGTATGTGACCAACTCGGAACGAAGCACGGTCATCGTACTCGCGGGGCGCCGGTAACTGCGTTGCCCCCGAGCCGTCTCTTGGGGATGAGAGTCCAGTATGCCCCGATTGGGATGCTCCGTGCTGGCTACGACGATAGGTAGACGCCCTCCGTACTCGAACGAAATTGGATCCCTATGGCACGCGAAGTCATTGTCAGCCTTGTTGATGACTTCGATGGCACTTCCGACGCCGACGAGACCGTCACCTTCGGAATCGACTGAGTCACCTACGAAATCGACCTGTCCGATACCAACGCCACCAAGTTGCGCGACACGTTCGACCAGTGGCTCCCTTACGCCCGCCGAGTCGGCCGCGCCATGACATCCACCGGCCGACTCGCCGCGAAAACTTTTGCGAGCGCACCGATTCGGCGCAACGATCTTGCTGACATTCGTGCATGGGTCAGCAAGAACGGTCACACAGTGTCGACCCGCGGACCGAGCTCGACCGAAGTTATCGCCGCCTACGAGGCTGCGTCTGCGTAGAGCAGAAGGTTGGTCTTTTTCGGCCACCCGGACCAGCCCCGGTTGACGCGACCTCCCGATTTCGCAACGCCGCCGCAGACACCCTCTCCACATCCACACCCGCAATGGCCTCGTGCGCACGCACGATCTCGAGCTACGTCTGTGCAGCGGCCAGCAACCTCTGATCACTCTCGGCGCCTACGTGCTGCAAATCCTCGAGTAGCACAGCACACGGGGCGGCCGAATTGAGTTGGTGCTCTGGCGATTCCATGGTCAATGGACCAGCATGGCTCGAAACCAGATCCTTCGGTTTCCGGTAGGCATCGGCCATCGCTTGACCAGCGGTATCGGACACCCCGCCACTGCGCCTACCGCGACCGCCGCAGCCACGACTCCAGGCACCGACCCTCAGACTCGCCACACCCATGACCGGCGCAGCTCTGACATTCTGACCCCGAATGAGGCTGCTAGCGTCGACCATTCGGGAGGATGAAGGCCCCCGTCACTACTCTCGGCAGGACACGCATACACGGTGGGAGGGGCTCGGACGAATTCGTCCGAGCCCCTCCCACCGTGTCAGCAGCCCAAATCAGCGGTCGCGCTGATGCGCTGCTTGGCGCGCCTCATCGATATCGGCTTCAGCGCGTGCTTTCTCCGCGGCGGCTTCCTTGCTGGCAGCCTCGCGCTGGGACTCGGCCTTGTCCTGCTGGGCCCGACCCTCTTCTTTGAGGTTGTCGTCGCTGGTAAGCGCACCGGCGGCTTCTTTGGCCTTGCCCTTGACGTCTTCGACGACGCCTTCGACGCCTTCGCGAACTCCGTTACCGTGCTCGGGCATAGTTTGACCTCTCGTCGCAAGGATGAACTGTCGTTTCCGGCATACCCCGACTCCTCCGAACCAACCAGGGTCGAATTCGGCCGCACGCTTCGCGTGATGGGCGCCGTCGGTCGTTACCCCCGCGGTCGCGCCTTCTCGATGTCCGGTCATGCGCGCGGGCGGTCACTGCGTATCCGAGGAGCGCTGCCACGAGCCGCGCACTACCTCAGGACCACCACGGCCGCTGAGCTCGGCCTCGACATGCAAAGGCCTCGACCTCCAAGAAAGCTTGGTGTAGGCGTGGATGCGCACGAGCACGGCGTCGCAGAGGTCGAGGGGGCGTGGACCGATCGAGCCTGGCTCGAGCCCCGCCACCGAAGTCAACAGCGTCGAGGTCAACGCCGCCGCAGTAGCTGACTGCGGCCCGGTACGGTGACGACCTCTCCCCAATCCTCAGCGTCGGCTTCGGTCACCGGACTCTGCGATCAACCTGAAGGCATGCTCTCGGCGGAGATCGATTCGAAGGGTTCGGCGACACCATCGAGCACACAGCCGAACAGTGTCAGATCAGCGGACCGAGACCGCAAGAGTGAACGTGTTGCGCAGTCCAGAAAGACAGACCTATCTACCCGCCGCTGCCAAGTAGATCTTCTCGACCGCCGGCGTAGATGAAGCCGCGGGCGAATCGGCTCAGCACTACCATTTGTTGACGTGCAGTACTGTGGCGAGCGGGGCGCGTTTGGCGAGCTTGAAGTCGGTGCCCTTCGTGTAGGCAACAGGCAAGAGCACGCCCTGCCGAATACTCGGGGGAACTCCCAGCGCCTCGGCGACCTCTCGTTCGTACTCCAGATGCAGTGAGGTCCACGCAGACCCGAGGCCGCGCTCACGCAGTGCGAGCGCGAAGCTCCAGGCGGCGGGGAGCAGCGAACCCCACAGACCGGCCTGGTTCCCCTCCGGCATCTGCCCACCCGGGACATGGATCGCACCGATCACCAGCACCGGTACCTGCTCCATCACCTCCGCCAGATAGGTCGCACTCGAAGCCACCTTCTCCGCGGTATCGGCGTCTTTCGGCGGCTTCGCCTGCCGCACAGCCGCACCCGCCGCAGCGTAGGCGGTGTAGGACTTGCGGTAGTACTCCGCCACGATCTTCTTGGGCTCGGGATCGGTCAGCACGATCCAATGCCAGCCTTGCAGGTTACTGCCCGACGGCGCCTGGAGCGCCACCTCCAATGCGTCGGTGACCACCTCCAGCGGCACCGGCCGATCCAGGTCGAGACGTTTGCGCACCGACCGGGTCGTGGTCAGTACCTCGTCAGCGGACAGGTCGAGATGCGGGAACTCGACAGTCATACGTTCTCCCATCTTGCGTTCGGTATCAGGATCGCCCCGTCATCCTGTCACGGGCATCGCCATCCCCCAGCACACCACGAATCCGACTGCCCATCCCGTTGCGGGCTCGGCGATCCGGCTGTTATCAGAAATGCGGCCCGAGGGGCAGAGAATGAGCGTGCCCCGCGATCCCCGCTCCCACCCTGCCGGCCCTGGCACGAAGAAATCGCTGTTCACCGATGCGATCAGCTCCGCAGGCCAGATCTTGCCCACGACCGCGGCGCGCGCGGGGATCGCGCTGGTGATTTCTCGATTGATTGCGACCGCCTGTAACGGGAAACCGTGAACAACAACGGTATCCGGCAACCGGAGTTCACTGGTGGCCTGTCGCGGTTCTCGCTGGTCGGTGACGCCGCATGATCGCAGGAGGTGTTGCATTGTCTGTCGACCAACGCGACGAGGAAGTCGCGACGGGCGCTGACAGCTCCGTCGTCGCGCATCACAGCGAGGCCGAGGCCGCCGAACGATTCGCTGTCCGCAGTGCCGCGGCGTTACTCGGCGCTCTGGGCATCGGTATCGGGTTCGGGGTGCTCACCGCACTGGTCCGGACGCGGTGGGAACCGATGCAGACCGCGGATCAAACGGTCACCGACCACCTGGTCGCCGTGGTGGCGGATAACAAGGCCCTGCAAAGCATGGTCACCGGCATCACCGAACTCGGAGCGACCAGCACGCTGGTTGTGGTGCTGACCGTCGCCACCATCTGGCTGCTGCTGCGTCGTCTCCCCCGACTTGCCGTCTACGTGGTGCTCACCGCCGCGGGTGGCCTGATCCTCAACCCGGTCGTCAAAGAGCTTGTCGCACGGTTACGTCCGGTGGTGGACGAACCCGTCTACACCACGGACGGTTGGAGCTTTCCCAGCGGACACGCGATGAGTTCACTGGTGTGTTACGGCGTCGTGCTGCTGGTCTTCACGCCCACCTGGCAGGCGGGCGCACGCCGCGCGGCGACCGTGTTCGCGGTGGGGATCGTGATCGCCATCGGGGTGAGCCGGATAGCGCTCGGCGTGCACTACCTCACCGATGTCCTCGGTGGCTGGTTGCTCGGCACATTGTGGCTCGTACTGGCAACTGTCGCCTTTCACCGATGGCGTCGCGACGCCCGGATCGACAGCACCGGCCCCTTACCCGGCGACGTCGCCCCGGCCGAGGAAGACGACTTGCGACCGGTTCCGGTCCAGCATCCGCCCACGCTGCCGCACCCATGGCGAGGGATCGGCGAGCTCGCGGTCGCGTGGGTGCTGCTCGTCGGTGGGCTGGTGGGAATCGGCATGCTGGTGCGCACCTTGGACACCGACACCGCTGTCCTGGGGTGGGATCACCGCGTCGTGGCGATGCTCGCCGAGCACCGTAATTCCACGCTCACGTCGATCCTCGGTGTATTCGGCGAGATCGGAAATACCATCGCGATCATCACGGTCGCTCTGATCGTCGCAGCACTCGCGGTGGGCATCGCGCGCAGTTGGCGACCGGTGTTGTTCCTCGGCACGGCGCTACTGGGCGAGATCACGCTATTCCTCACCACCGCTGCGATCGTCGACCGGGACCGGCCCCGGGTCGCACACCTCAATCCCGACCTTCCCCCCACGGCCAGTTTCCCTTCCGGGCACGTCGCCGCCGCACTGACGCTCTACGCCGGCACCGCCGCGCTGGTGTGGGCCACCACACGCCGATGGCAGTACCGGGTCTTCGCAGCCGCGGCACTCCTGATTCCGGCGCTGGTAGCGGCGCAGCGACTCTATGCCGGAGCCCACCACCCCACCGACATCATCGGCTCGATCCTGCTGTCCTCGATATGGATAGCGATCGTCTGGTGGGTCGTGCGACCCGTCTCGACCGGCGATAGGTCGGCACTCCCCAGGCTCGGCCTGCCCGGCGCAGTACATCCGCGAGCTGATCGTCGGCCGAATCGACCAGGCCCACCCCGACCAGCGCACGGTGACGCTGACGATGCTCTCGCGCCTGCACGACCTGCTGGGCTCGAGCGTCGATGAGATGCAGCGCATCACTCCTGAGCCCTTCCGCATCGTCGACGGAGCGCTCGCCGTGCCGCAGCGTCCCGGCTCGGCGTGGAATTGGACGAGGAACGCATCGGATCGGCCCACGAGCTCTACCTGAGTACCGCGCTACGTGCTGCTCGCCAGCGGCGCCCTCGCCGAAACGGCACCATGGATACAAAGTGAAAATGACGACCCGCACGCGAATGGTGCAGCGCTGCTTCCCAAACTCCCAGCCGCTCAAGCGCTCCCGAGTTCCAGGCATTCGCATTTGCGAACTGGCGCTTCACTTGGTGCGCTTCGACAATACCGTCGGCACGACGGATCACGAACTCGGCGCCATCGCGAAGATCACCCAGCGGTTCGATTTTCATCCATTCCGCTTGCCCCTGAATCACATCCAGCATCCTAGCTACGATCCACGCAGCTTCGTAGCTGTTGCCGATCTTATCCGCTTCACCGCCGGGCCTCGGGCTCACCGCACTCCTGACTTCGAAAGACCTAAATACCAGCACCGCAGCACAGAAAGACTAGCGCTGAATCCGTTGGCGAGCGGCCCCGCTGGGTGTGACGGGACCCCATGGCTCGGTCCACCTGCCGACTGAACGTGATTTTCCTCAGCCGGCGGGGAGCACTACGCGTATCCGGGCGCCGGACAACACAGGATGGTTTTGGGGCCCGGAGTCCAGGAAAAGGTCGCCGTCGACTGATTGCGCAAGCTGGCGGACCTGGTAGAGCCCATTCCCGCGGCCGGGACCTCGTGTTCCCACCCCCTTGCGAAGAAAGCGGTACGCACTTTCTGTTTCACGGCCGAACCCAGGGCCGCTGTCACGCACAGTTAGGATGACATCCCCCTCCTCAGCGCGCGCCGAAACGGAAATGGTGCCCCGGCCGGTGCTGTCGCGCACTGCTTCTGCCGCGTTGTCGACGAGTTCGAACACGACGAATGCGAGCAATTCTGCTGTGACCGCGACTGTCAGCCCTGATGCGTTGTCCACCACAAGATGGAGATCACTATGGGTGGCGACGAAGTCGCTTCGCATTGCCTGCAATACCGCGTCGATATCTGTTCGTCCTGTGAGGCGTGGATGCACATCGACAATTCCTGCAGTTTGCGCGTGCATACGGTCCCAGACGGCCATGCGGGTGATGGCGGCGACGGTTGGGTCGTCGACCAATCGTAGATACTCCTCGCGGGCGGGGCTGAGCGCATGTCGATGCTGAACCCACCTATCGAGTCGGAGGCTATCGGCGTCGACCGCGATCGATCGCTTGAGAACCTCCCTCTGGGCCTCCTCAAGCTTGGCGGGCGCCAGATCGCGCAACGCGACGAGCGCTCCACAAGATCGGAACCGAATTGCACCATCCGGCTCGTTGTTCAACAGCCACAGTGTCTCCAGTTCGTTCCATCCCGCACGCACCGCGTCGGCAGCTACCTCATCGTCGCGTTGGGCTGCGGCATCGGACGCGCGGCTCATTCCTTCGGCCTGCGCTGTGTAGGCGGCCCAGAATGCGAGTACGGCCTGAGGAGACCGACTGATCGGCGTCAGAATCGTCGCTGCCACGCGATCCCTGTTTCCACCGTCGCGGGCCCAGATTCCGATGCCCGCTGCTATCGGCAACCCGCGGTTCTCCCGCTGCAAAAGGTAGTCGAGCAGTTGGACGGTCAACCCGGAATCCAGTCCGGTTTGATAGGCGATCATGTCGGCAGCGACAGTGTCCCCGATTCCCGCGAGGTCCAATAGCCAGCACAGAGTCGAGAACCGATCACCTTCATTGTTTCCCCAGATCTTTTCCAGTCGTACGGGGCTGTCGGCCGACAAGGCTGCTATCGGCCATTGCCGCGCGGCCAGGCGGAGTACCGAGACCGACCGATATTGCGCGGGTTGCGCGACCAGCAGCAGCAAGTCGCGCAGCGTGATCGTCGCGACAGCGGTTCGCCCCACTGCCCTCGACTTCACGAGATCAGGTCCGAGTGCAATGTACGGTGTCGCGGTGACCAACTCGTCTGGAACGTGCGTCGTTCCGCGCTCAGCGACGTAGACCTCGATTGTGCCGCCGGGATGGAAACGGCGCGTCTGCGGGTGGTCGAAAAGATTGTGCAAAGTCGCCAAGGAGCCGCCTGCTACCGGATGAACGACGATAGCATCCCGGTCCGCGCCGAGAAGGCTGTTGAACGCGATGGCTACTTCCGAACTTGCACCCGCAATGTCGTCCCACAGCCGCTGGCAGGCTTCGACCGTGTCATTGGCCGCCGTGTCGCGTCGGTTGAGGCGTTCGAATCGCATCGGGCGACGTTGTGGCGCATCGGTGTACCAGCGCAGTACCTCTTCTGCTGGGTCAGTCCACTCCCACCGGGACAGGCGTGGCGCAGCCTCCGGACCTGTCGGTGCCGCACCGCTGTCGAGCATCCTTTGTGCGGCACGAAGGTGTCCGGCATCGATCAATGCTGTGTAGACCTGCCTTTCGGCAGGCTGAGACGCTTCGATGGCGTGCAGAGCTCGGAGCTCGGTGCGGCGACTATCGATATCCGTCAACAGCTGGTCTTCGAGCTTCCGAAGGTCGCGTTCGACCTTTGACCAATCCGACCCGCAGACGTCCATCCAGCAGTCGATGTTGCACACGAATGACACCCCTGCGTGCTCAGCGCGTTCCGACAGCGCCCGTAGGCGCACCTCGAGTTCGCCGCGGCGATCTTCCTGAGCGTCGTGAATGCACTTTCGAAGTCGTGTGGCGTCGTCGGTGAACCCCGGGCACTCCTCGACCATCCTGGATGCGACCTCGAACCTCCCCGCAGCCACCAATTCATCGAAGACTGCCGGTTCGTCCTGACCGGCGATGAGCCCGGCGAGCACTGCGTCCACAGCGGTCGTGCTGGCAGAATCAGGCGACTCTGTGAGCACGATCAGCAACTCCACGAAGCGGAACCGGCCCGGCCAGACTGCTAACACACTGATCGGCAACTGAGTCATCGGCGTACTTTCGCCCAGGTCGCCAACGGCTGGAGTCGATCCAGCAAGGCGAGTACCGGATACGCATGTGGGCGGGGTATTGCATTGGCGTCGGTATAGAGCGCATCCCTCGTATCGAGGACCAGGTTCGCCAATTCCGAATACGGCGCAAGGAGCAGGTCGTGGCGTGCTGCGGTTTCTGATCGGGGACCGGAATCGAGCAGCATCCGGGTCTGGAGCACGATGCTTTCGATGCTCCTTGCGAACGCCAGTTGCCGCGACCACTCCATCGGCTCCGCGCCGATAGCGGCTATCTCGTCGTCGAGATAGCCGCGCACGTCTTTCGGGAGCTCCGACGCCGAGAGTTTGCGTTCCGAGTCAGCACTCAGAGAAGCAGATTCGATCATCGTCAGCAACCCGTCGGGTTCGAATAACCTGCGATGCAGTGCCACGCCGACCGAAAAGCTGAACCGATTCAACCGCTTGATCTTGTCGATTTCGGAAGCGATCGTCTCCCATCGTGCTCGGGCATTCAGCCAGTTTCTCGAGCTGGTCAACAGCGGCAGAGCTTCCGATAGTGGAACCCTCGACCATGTACTCGCGGCCACACGGGCGGTGTGGTCTGCGACTGTCCGCCAAGAATCCGGCAGCGATTCCTGGAGAATCTCGGTCGCACCGGGTCCGTTGTGGCCAGACCACAGCAGAGTCTCCGCTAGTGCACCAGCCACACCGCCGATCTGTTCGTTCGGCTCCTGAAAGGACAACTCCAGCGCCGCATTGTCGAGTTCGGCACCGACCGGGACCTCCAACGCGGCTGCCGCGACCCATGCGTGCGGCGCAAACGGGGAATCCCGATCATGTCGGATTGCGCCCGCTAGCACCGCGGCCTCGACAAACGCTCCGCGCGCCCAGGCGTCCTCCAGCAGCCACCGCGTCCAGGTGATCCGTTCTGACGAGCCGGGCTCGGCAATTCTGACGAATGCCGCTGCCGCCGCCCGAAGTTCGTCGGACGGCACCCCCGATTCCCGCCAGGCGTCGAGCAGGGTCCACGGCTGATCGAGCTCGGCTATCCGCGCCCCGACCACATGGCCGAACCGGCCCGAAGCCTTGTGCCGCAGCGCATCGGCGCGGACGAGCAGCGCTGCTGACCGGCCGTTCGTCCGTGTGCCGACTGGGCTGGACTCATCCGTATCTCCGGCGGGCCGTTCGTTTCTGAACCCGCATCCGACAGCGCCGGCGATCTCGGCGGGAAAGGCATGTGATGTGATTCGCAGACCGAATCCGTTCGTTCCGCGCGAATGTGCATTTGCGCGGGTGATCGAGGCCCCCAACGGTACGAAGCATCCGATCACTGCTACGTCGTCGGCGCACACCACATTTGCTGCCGGTTGTCTACTGAGAATCCGAGGAGCGGTGGTGTATTTCTCGGAGCCGAGGCCGCAGATCGAGGGGCGTCCCGTGGATCGGTGGTCCGGTCCGTAGACGACTTGAACGGCGGCACCCGCGCGGAGCCGTTCGCGCAACACACCGAGCAGAGCTCCGCCACCGTCGCCGAAATCGGACGAGATGACGATGTCGCGCTCGGCGGCGTGAAGCGCCTCCCACATCGCGTCGTACTGTGTACCGCCTGAGAGGAATTCGGCCACCGATCCGCTGCTGTAGCGTCGGCGCAGCTCATCGCCCATGATCGTGCAGCATTCCGCCCACTTCTGTGCCCAGAGTTTCAGCGCCGGATGATCGGCGTCGGATCCGAGTCCTGGTGGGTGCAAAGTGCTGGTCGTGGAGGTCGCATGCGTTCGCGCGTGCTGTGCGGGCTGGAAGTCCTCCGCGCGCATCAGCATCCGCCTGCCCAACAACCCCGGTAGCCGGTCGGACGCCCAACGCAGCATCTCGGTGACTGCCGCCGGTTCTCTCGGCCCATCCGAGCCCGGGCTGATCACCACGCCAACGTCGCTCGCCTGTCCGGCTAGGTCCATCGTCATGACGCTGCGATAGCTGACAAGGGCATGGGTGTTGTCCTTGATCACAGCACACGCGCTGCTCTCTGCGCTCTTGGTCGCGGAGTAGAGCACAGGACCGCCTCGACGTTGGGCGAGTTCCACCAGGGCATTACTGACCGGGACGTCGAGTGCGGCTCCCGCTCGACGTCCCCAGACGAGAACCAGGCGGATGCCTCGGTCCACAGTCTCTCGCAGCAACGGCAACAGAGGATGCAGTGTGCTGTACCTGACCTCGGGGACCAGGAATACGACCTGCGTTCGGGCCGTGCGTAGCAACTCCTCTATCTGCCATGCGAAACCGGCGGCACGGTGCACTGGTGTCACTTCCGCGCGTGCCCGGTCCAAGACATCAATCCGTTCAGACAGCCGACTGAGTAGCCTGGTCAAGACCCTTTGTTGCGTGTCAGCTGAATTGACCTCGATGTCCGCGAGTTCGTGCACCACCGACCGCATAGCTGCCAGCGTCCGTTCTGCGCTGACCGCCTCGGTGCGGTCCATCCTCGCGTTGGCTGTCAATGACTGTACGAACGGCAACTCTGGCGGTTGTTCGAGGACTAGGTCGGCAAGATAGTTGCTCAGTCGCCATACTGCGGTGTGGCCCCACAACAGGTCGTTGCGAATAGTCGTGTGCAGCCGACCGGACTCCGAGTCGAGCCGGACGTCCGCGATCTCGTGAACCCACAGGTCCTTCGCAGGCTCGCGCAGTATCGGATTGCCGAAACCCACGCGCAGGATGTTGCGACGACCTGCCCAGCGTCGCTCACTCCGAAACGCTCGCTGTACGGCCCGGAGGAGCTCGGTCGGCGGTAGATCACGTTCCTCTGAGCCCGATACCCGAGGCAGAATCAAACTGCCCTCATGCGGTCGGGAATCACCCTGGTCTACGCTGAAGATGCGGCCGGTGATCGGCTCGAACAGAAACAATCTTCGCTGTCGGGTGACCGAAGCATCCTGGAGTGTTTGGTGCTTGGTGAGGCGCTCCAGCGCATGTTCGGCGAGGTTCAGCCGACCTCCGCTGTCGAAGTCGATGCAGATATAGCCTTTACTCCACAACGTATGCAGCACGTTGATCATGACCCGGTGCGGCACGGCGAACAGAGCCGACAGGCTTGTGGCATCGTGATGTTGAGGGTATTCGTCACCGTTCACTTGTGCCCGTGGCACCAACAAGGCCCGCGCGACCAACTCCTCGAGGCTGGTGAAGTCCGCCTCGTGGCCCACATCGACTGTCAGGATCACCTGCCGGCACGGGATCGCCAGTTCGACAACGCCGTTCACAGCCACTCCAGATCATCGATCCCGACCACAGCACCGTATCGTTCGATGGTCGAGACGATAGTGGTCCAGCACTCGCCGCCGTACTCCGCAAAGTGCTCCAGGTCACCGACCAGCACCAGCAACCGCTGCGCCCGGGACAACAGTACGTTGGCAACCTCCGGCTGACCCACGTGCCCGACATTCGACATCACCGTCGCTCCGCGCGCGGGTCCGGTGCGTACTAGTGATACCACTACTCGATCAGCCTGTCGCCCCTGGAACGAGTGCACCGTGTGCACTCGTCCGGCCAGTTCGCCCATGCGCCGTAGAGCAAGTACTTGGGAGACATAGGGTGTCAGGACAACCAGGCTGTTCTCGCCCTCGGCGCCGGCGGGCAGTGATTGTGGACGGATCGTTTCGACGAGCTTGGCGACCAGTTCGACTTCGCCTGGATTGCTCCAGCGTGGTATCTGCCGATGAGTCTCCGCTCCCTTCGTGTCGATCCACACCAGCGGACGCTCACAGAGCTCGGTCGGTGAGGTGATTCTGTGTGACGGATTCCATCCAGGCTTCGTACCGGTGGTGAGGAAGCTCATGGGCAGATCGTCCGCATCCTCCTGCGGTGGTGTTAGCGGGTAGAAAGACCGCCCAACCGGCTCTGCGATATCTGGATGCATACGGAACTGCTTGGTCAAGCTGTCCCATGGTCGCCGCGCGAGCTGGTCCGGCGACAGCGGTTCGGTCTCGCGCTCGAAGAAGGTGCGGAACAGGTTGAGTGTTTCCAAGCGCATCGCCTTCTGCTGAAAATGGGCTTTGACCGGAGAATCGTCGGAGGCTGTCGACAGACCATCGAGAAAATTCTCGACGTCATGTGCGCGATGCGCCCCGAGCTGGCGATGATCTCCGATCAGCGTCCACCGTGTGCCGAGGGTCAACGGGACGATGAGTTCCGTAGGCCACGCCTTGGCAGCCTCCTCGACGATCACCCAATCGAAGTGCTCCCCGGAACTCGGCACATCACTCCGCAGCTTCGCTGCCATCGAACACGTAGCCAGCACCACGTTCGCTCCGGCAATGATGCGATCGGACAACTCGATCCGGTCATCCCGAACGATCTGGGCCCATTGTTTGGCAAGCCGCAACTCCTCCGGCGACCACGACTCCTCGGCAGAGATCGATCCGTCCATCCGCGCGGCTATTTCGCGTTCGATATCGGCGACCGTGCGGTGAGTGAGGCGTTCGATCACATGCGGCACGAGATCCTCGTGGATCCTTCGGCGGCCAGCGGTGGCTGCCGAAGGATCTGTCCCTGCGCCTTCTGGGTCGGTATCCAGACTGTCGGATGTCCAGCGCAGCACAAGTGTGTGTTTCGGGAGCTTCTTGATCAGCTCGAGGCCGAGGTGGTCCAGCGCGAAGTTGGCCTGTGCGGTGACCAGGACCCGTCTTCCTGGATCTGCCGTCAGGTACCGAAGTAGAGCCTCCGACGCGACCATGGTCTTGCCCGTGCCTGGTGGCCCCTGAAGAGCGTAGAAGGGCTGTAGTGCAAGCATCTTGCCTATCACAGTCTCCGCGTTTCCCTGCAGCGTCTCCGGCGGTCCGGAGTAGTTCCTTCCACGGCTGAAGTCGATGGACGTGGGATTGCGTAGCGCGCGGATCAATGCGGTCTTGTTCTCCAGATCGATCAGCGCTCGGGCTTGTCGTCGCAACTGCGGGGCGGTTCCGCTGTCGGAGGTTGCGCGTATCCAGCCATGTGCAGGTATCCGGTCACCGCCAAGCGTCGACACCTCGATCTCGGTCGCGCTGCGTCGGCGGACAAAGTCGACCACGATGGTGGCCCGGCGAAAGTCCGGCCTGCGCCCGCTACGTGAAATCTCCAGCTGAACGATAGGTTTGTCCCCAGGGTCGAGCTGATCGAAGAAGTCGCCGAACATCGGCCGTCGGCGATGGTCAATGGCGAAGTAGGTCAACATCGGCGAACCGTGTCGACGGAGATCGTCACGTGCGGAGTCGAATTCGATCACAACCGTTCCGCGTTCCGCCGAGTCGATTCTATGGAAGGCATAGCAGCGTGCCACCGTCTCGGTCTGCTGATATTCCAGGAGGAACCGAAGTGATTGTACGAACTCGAAATCGGCTGGGTGCTTACGCTTGGTCGAGGTGACTCCGTCGAACATTGACTTCCAGGAAGGATGGCCGGTGCGATCCTTGTGAATCGGTGTGCGAAGCCGGAAGGGGATCAGCTCGAATGAGCTCACTCTTCGCCGAGGTCGCTTGCCGATGAGATCTCGGGCGAACGGGCGATCGGCGAGAAATCTGATCACCAGGATTCGGTCGTCGACGATCTCCTGCTCGCCGATCCACTCCTTGAGGGGAGCGCAGAACCACACTGCCTGCGCACCGATGAGGACCCACTGGGCATCTTCCAGTGCAGTATCGCCACTATAACGGGGCGGAACGTAGCCGATCGCCCCGGTCGGGCAATGCACCAATTCCGTTCCTGCCAGTTCCTTCCCCAAGAACGTCGCGAGTTCGGCTCGGCCGGCGGCCTCCGTCGGTGGGTGCGCGATCCAATGCCGCTCGGTATAGAGCGTTTCGACGGACAGGTCTGGCATGAAGGCGATCAGGTACGGTGCCGGGAGCGTAGTCTCGTCACGTTCGCTGAACATTTCCCAGTTCTTGGCTATGGCGGTCGCTGCGTCGAACGAAGTTGTGCGGGTGACGGGATCGCTGTCGAGCATCGACACCAGCAGCGTTGTGAGGGCCCGCGGTAAGTTGCCCTGGCTGGTCAGGCGGGACCGCATCTCGCGGTGCATCCGGGCAAGGGCATCAGCGATGTCCGAGCCTGTCGCCGCAGCCATGGCGGCATACGGTTGGGGGAGTAGCTCCGGTATCGGGCCGACGAACAGTTCCCATCCGAGAACACCCAATCCGAAGACATCGGTTGTCACCCACTCGTGCCTACCGTCGGCTCGGCTGTCGAAGAGGTAGGTGTGCAATTCTGGTGCAAAGTACAGGTAGTGCCGTGCACGCTCCAGGTTCGGCGGTGGTTGTAAGTACAACTCCCGCAGACGTTCTCGTTCCCGTTGCTCGCGATAGCTACCCCGGCGGAGAATGTCGCCGATTAGAGTGCTCATCTCGAAACCGCACAGGCGCAGAGCGCGGTCGCCATCGTCCGGATGATACGAGCGCAACGAGGCAATAGTCAGATTCCGATGCAGCACCTGCGCGCCGTTCAATTCACTCAGCGCATCTATGAGGAGACTGAATTGTTCCCAGGCTGCGGCTGGATTCGTGCGCGCCCATTCGATGGTCTCGTCGAGATTCACTGGCTCGCCAGGATAGTCCGTCAGCGTGAATGCTATACGTTCGGAGACGTCGAAAGCGCCGTTCTCGATCCGGGGGAGGGCGGGATGGTCCAACGCGTCCAGCCGCATCAGACTGTGCAGACCGTATTCCCAAAGATCCCCGGCGAAACCTTCAACTCCGTCGAACAACTGGAGCTCGTACCGACCCAGCTCGTCTCCTTTGCGGATGAGCTGGGCCCGCACCATTGTGTCTGCCGCCACAATGGTCGGACCGCCGATCATGTCGAACCCGCCGTACGGCGCGGACTTCCGACAGAAGAGCCGATTGATGAGAGCCTTGTACTGTTCATGTTGGCTGATCGCCTCAGATGTCATAAGTTCTCCTTGTTCAACCAGGCCGGATTCCAACGGAGTGCGACAGTGCCGTCCGATGTCGCGACGGCCAAGTCATTGCCGAGTACCACCATCGACAGCACTGGGGAGCCCAGCGGAATATAATGTTTCGGCTCGGGCGCAATCGGATCCCAGACACACACCATTCCGTCGTCGGTTCCCGCGACCAACAGATCGCCCCCGCCGCTGGGCAGTACCGCCAGGGCGACGATCCATTCCTGGAGGCCGTCCAGGGCGGAGCCGGATCGTTGCCACGTTTCGGTATTCCAGGTGAGGACGCACTCGCGATCCGCTGCTGCGAGGAGTTTCGTTCCGTCTCGGCCTGTCAGGAACGTGAGGCTACGCACTGGATAACCGAAGCCGGTCAGTCGCGGCGCGATAGCTTTCGGGGTCCACGGGTCCCATACGGCAACCGTATGATCGTCGCCGCCAACGGCCAAGATTGCGCGCCCCGCCTGGTCGTGCCCCGCGGCCACCGTGCGAACGCGTCCGTTGTGAGCGGCGAACGATGGCCGGGCCTCGCGCCCGGTCGACGCATCCCATAGGTGGGCCACGCCGTCGTCGTCACAGGCGACAACGACAGTGACTCCCCCTCCGTTGTCAAAAGATGCTGTTGCACAGATCGACTCGGTACGGGCAAGGCACGAAATCCTGACGTCCGCCAGATCTGACAGCCACAACGCTGATTCCGTTCCGATCACAAATTTCGTGCCGAGCGCGGACGACGCATGTAGCGCGCAGATCGGCTCATCGAGCATCGGCCGTGGCCGCGAGAGCTCCTCCCCGCTTGTCGCATCGAACAGGGTGATCCCGGCCGCGATGCCTGTGACGAGGACTGTTCCCGCACTCGAGGCTACTGCGGCAAGCATCGTGGGGTGGCCACCCGATGCGGTTGTCACAGGGCGATCAAGCTGACCATTCCCGACGGGGTCCCATACTCGTACGGTGCGATCGAGCCCTCCGGTGGCCAGTTCGACGCGGCCGTCCGAGTGGCTGACCGCCACGATCGAGGTGATCTCACCCGCGTGCCCTGTGAGCGGAGCGCCGACCGTATCGCCGGTGCTGGTATCCCACAGCCTGATAACGCCGTCAGCTCCGGCGGCGGCGAGCAACGAGCGGTCGGAGTATCTCAGCACGGTCAAGACACGCACGAGCGGCGCCGAGAGCGGCTGCCCGATCTGCCTGGAGTCCTTGTCCCACAATCGAACTGTCGAGTCCTTACCAGCGGTCGCGATTCTGAGCCCGCCATCTCGGTCCGAAAATACGGCTACGGTCGAGAACGGGATCGGACACCGCCAGCGGAGCGGAGCGTCGGTTCCGTCGTGGCGCCAAATATTCACAAAGAGGTCGGCTCCAGCCGAGACCAGCCGAAGCACTCCGGTGGGGTCGACCCAGGTGTGCAGGGCGGACACCGCAGCACCGTCGTGATTCGGCGGGCGGGCGGAGGTCGGTGTACTTGAATCCAGGCTCCACAAACGGATTCGACCGTTCCACCCGCCGCTGGCCAGAAGTATCGGCTGATCATCTTCGGCGATCAAGCACAGCGCTGAGATGTTCTCCTTGACCGGAAATGGGGCACACATCGGTTGACGGGTCGCGTAGTTCCACACATGGACCACCATGTCCGCGCCGAAACTTGCCACCGCGCCTCCCGCTGGCGTTCCGCACGCTGCCAGAGCGGTGATGGCCCCGGCGTGGGGCACGGGTGCCTGTGCGGCGAGATTGCCGGTGAGCGGATCCCACACCCGTACCAGTCCATCGCTGCTCCCGGTGGCGAGCAGCGTGCCGGAGCCGGACGGGAATGCCGCCAGCGTCCTGACTTGGCCGGGATGGGCGTTCAGTGTGAGGTGCAGCGAGTGGTGAGCCAAATGTGCCCAGCGGACACTCCAGACCTGATCCTCGGTGTAATGCGTGGCCGGAGGAACTCCGGTCGTGCGTGCGGATCCGAGTTCGCGTAGGCCGGCGCGGTTCGAATCGGTATCAACGGCCAAGTGGGCCGTCGCGATCGTGCCGGTTACTGCCGGAGGAAGCGCGTATGTATCGCCGTCTCTCATGGCGTAGAAGGCGACGGCCCTAGCATCCAGCCGATCGAGCACATCGAGGTGCTCGGCCACCAGGTCCCAACCCTTTCCTCCCAAGGCTGCGAGGTGAGCTGGGAGATGCCGCACAAGATAGGGATTGAGATCCGAACCCGCCTGTGTCGCGACTGTCAACAGCGCCTTCGCCGCGTTCTCCGCAGGGGCTGTCGAGACTGCAGATGCTTGCAGGGCCTCACGAAGCGCCTGATTGGCCAGCCGATACACACTCTGGCCGTCTTCGACATCGAGCAAGATGTAGGGGGCGGCAGCCGAGCGCGCCGCCGATATGTCAGCGCCGGTGACTTTTTCGCCGTACAGCGCTGTCGCCGACGCAGCCCAGATCTGCCCCGCCATCGGCAGACCTCTCCCCTGGGCGACAGCGAGGGCCTCCAACGCGCAGCGCGCTTTCGGAATCCGGTCGGTCAATCGGTCGACGGTGGCGCGAAACAGGCGCTCGTAGTCTGAAGACAGCAGCTCGACGAGCTCGTCTGTCCGTTTCTCGGAAAGTATCTCCCGGTCGGACAAGATGGCGTGCGCAGCCAGATTCGCGTCGAGGAAGGTGCGTAGTCCTGCGGTGTGTCCGGCCTGCACGGACCGAACGAGCCCGAGCACCTTTCCGACGTCGGCCTCGGCGACGCCCGCACCGGCCATCCGCCGCTCCAGGTATTCGGCGATAAGCTCGTTCGAGGAGGCGATGACGAGATCGCAAACATGCGGGTGACCCAACCCGAGTTGGCGTAGCAGAGTCGGATCACCGGCGGACTGCTGTGGACGTGACTCCGGTGTTCGAACACCCACCACGACGCGTACGCCGCGGAGCGAACCGATCTCGTTCAACAGCGCGGCCACCCCCATCGGTTCGGCGGCTTCATCGAGAGCATCTGCCAGGACGGTGAATCCGGCAGCCAGACCCACCTCGCCCAACGCGGAGACGATGTCGTGGCGCGGTTGCTCCGGGACAGCTCCTGGCGCGGAAATCCCCAGGTCATCGACGAGACTCGAGATGACTTCCGCCACGGTCATTCCAGCGAGATGGACCGACGCGTCGATTGTCGGCGGACGTCCGGACCTCGGCCATAGTCCGCTGGAGAATCCAGCTTTGTCCAGCACTCCAGCCAGCTCTGGGCGGGAATGCAGCAACAGGTTCCCCAATACCGCTGATTTCCCGACGCCGCGCGGGCCTGTGACAGCCAGGACTCCATGATTGGAGCCGGCCAGCCAGGTCGCAATCTCGGCTCGTTCGTGGTCGCGGCCGACGAAATGCCAAGCGACCTCACCGAGATCGGCGTTGCTGCCCATGCGTGCGAACGTGATCCGCTGCGGTGCGGGTAGGCCTTCAACGATCCGGGTGAGCTCGGCGAAGGCCTCGACCGAGGTCTGTAAACCTGGCAATCGAGTTGGTCGGACGATCGGGTGGCTGCGCGCAAGCGTGAACTTATCGACCAGACCCGGTACGAGCGACTCCTCGAACCGAGTGTGGAGGTCCGCGAGGCGAATGACAGTATCGGTCGGCTGCAGCTCGTCGATCCACTCCGCCAGCGCTCGCCGGAACCGAGCAAGGTATCCGCTGCTCTGGTCGCCACCGGAGCCGAGCAATAGAATCCCTTCGAGACCCCGCGTCTTGCGCAATTCGAGACCAACCTCGGATATGAACGCGGCCGCTGAGCATGCCTCGACCACGACGATGACCCAGTCGCGCCGATCACGTCGTCGGGCATATTCGCGGCGAATGTGCCACGCCACGATGGCGGGCTGTAGATCGAGGTCCTCACGCTCACCCCTCGCACCGCTGACGATCAGCGACGCGGAATCCGCGTTGGACGGTCCGTGTCCGATCCAGACGAGAACTGAACTTCGCCCGCTCGCCCGCCCTGACCACTCTTGCAATCGGTGGACGGTGGCCGAGAGGTCTCGCAGTCCTCCTCTCGGTTCCCATACGTGACCCTCGCCACCGAGCTGGTTCAGCAGCTCCGCGATAGCGGATGCCTCGGTATCGGCATCGAATTCCGGGTACCGCTGGGTGTCTCGGTATTCGCCGTGTGGCAGCAAAACGACATCGAATCGGTTCGAGCGGTCGTCCGATGCGGTGCTAGGGGTCGGGTTAATCGCTGTCATCGATATCGAGCCGATCGACCATCACCAATTGTGTGACCGGTTCGGCGCCACCGCTGACCGCAACTCGGTACAGTCCCGGCCGGTGGATGGTGACAGTGTCTACCACCTGGTCGTCGTGGTCTCGCTGGTAGAGCGTCGGCCGCGCTACTGTTTCGTCGTAACTGCCAGTGTTCTCGACACGACAGCTCACGCGGTCGGGTTCGGTGACGTCTGTGGCGACGATGTCGAACGGTTCGCCGACGGGAACGAATTCAGGGACGACTAGGCCGAGTTCGGCTTGACCGAGGACGAATTCGCGCTCCGGGACATGTGTGAGCAAGCCATAGGCCGCGTCGACCACCGTCTTCGATCGGCCCAGCGACTGATGTTGCTGGACGACGGTGTTCTCCTCGGTACCGGGAAAATCGCCAGCGTACCGGTAGACCGTGCCGTCACCCTTGTGGTTGTCCGCGATCGGGCGTTTCGTCCGGGGGTCAGTGACCACCGCGCCGTCGGGACCTAGACGGACTCGGAAGTTCATCGGCAGAACTGTTCCGTCGACCATGCGTAGGCTCTGCGAAGTCTCTTGCCCGGTGCCGACGAACCGCCGGTGCCCGACCATGGTGGTGTCGGCGAGTCGCCGGAATCTCTCGAAAGATTCCTTCGAGAGGTCGGCGTCGCCACCGATGGCGGTAACGTCGCTGACTGTCAATGCGGAGAGGCCATCGCGTCCTTGCAGGCATCGGTAGGTTGGCAGAAGATCGTGTAGTCCCGGAAGGGTTCTGGCCAGTTCGCCGACATGGTTGCGCGACAGAAGCCCCGGTGCGCCCCGTCCGGAGTTGAGCATCTCCGTCGTCTTGACAGCGCCCTGGAATGGTGTGCCGAAGGTCAGGGTGGCTCGTACGTCGTCGGACGCCCCGGATATTCCTGCCATCGCCCAGCACAGCAGGCCTCCCATGGAGTGGGCCAACATGACCAGCTGGGCATCCCGCGCGTCAGGGTCCGCCTGTCGTGCCTTGTCGTAGGCTGGGTGCTTTCGCCAGGCCGCCAGATGGTCATTCGCGGCACGTGCCAGCAGGGTGGCATTGTGATCGACGGAAAGCCGCCAATCATAGGCGAATTCCATGATGGCATCGGGGTGGGCGACTGCGGTCCGCAATCCGTCTACGAGATCCCGGTACGGCTCCTGCCCTCGTAGGAAGGGCGCCCACGCAGGTGCCTCCAGCAGGCCGCAAGCCTTGATCCGTCCGGTGCGCCCCTCGCGCTCCGCGTCGGTGACATGCAGTGCTCGCAAACCTCGTCGATGTCGCCACCTCAACGAGTACTGAACCACCTGTTCCATGCCCCATACCCAGCAGTTGTTCTCTGTGTCGTACAGGCGGCTTCCCATGATTCCGGGAACCAGTACGACCGCGTCGTAGCACACACTGCGGCGGATCAGTGGGTAGCTGGTACCCCCCTGTGACTCCATCACTCAACGGTAGCGGACTCGGACGGAGGTCTTCTGGTTTCCAAAGGCCCGGTTTGCGGATATCAGGATCGAGTCTTCTTGCTTTGGCCGGGCCAGCCATGTTGCCCGAGAATGATTTCGGGCGGTTTCCGATCAGCTTCTCTGTGGGTCCGGGGGGACTCGATGTTCAGGTTCACGGTCTCGCGCCTGTCAGCTCCGGTGTTCGCATCGAGAAGGTCAGGGGTTCGATTCAGCGCTCCCACTTCGGGCTCCCCGAACGACACGGAAACGACACGCTTTGGACGGGAATCGGCGGGTCTCGACGGACGTCGATGAGCAGCCTGGTTTCGACAAACGTGCAGGTAGCAGGCAATTTTTGGATAGATTGGGAACCGTTGGGATTGGCCTGTTCGAGAGCGGCAGGTATCGATGAGGTCGAAGACCGGGTAGTCGGCTTGGCAAGTGAGTTTCGTTGGCAGTCAGGCGGTCTCGACCATCATCCGGAACTGCGGCGTCGGTCGAGCCTTCCAGCACGTCGGTTGGTCAGCGCACGCCTGAATCCACTCTGACCGTCGCTTAGACCCCTTATCGGCGGTCAGGCCGCCTGTCGGCCCCGGGTCGGCATATGGATTCGATCCGCCGATCCCGCTGTCCGGCTCTCTCGGCCGCGCAACGCCGAAAGCCCCGAGCTCGCACGTAATGAGCCCAAGGCCTTCGTGATTGGGTGATCGGCCGCACACAGGCTTGATGCAAGCTAATGGTTGGCGTTTCACAAAGTAGACGCGGTGGGCGGGTTCAGGCATCGGGCGGTCAGCGGATGCGGCCGACAGCTCGTCTACAGTGGAGCGTGAAGAGTCGTTGCCCGGGGAGGAACCTCGGTGACGCATGCCTTCCCATGACTCTGCTTCGACAGCCCCACGTCCGAACGACGGGACAGGTCCGCAACGACCGTCCCAACCCGACGACGAAACGTGGTTGAGCACCGTCGAACTGTCGGACCGCCTGAAGATCCCCGTGAAAACACTGGCTTCATGGGCCTCCGGTGGGACCGGACCGCGCTTCGCCCGCATGGGCCGCTACCGGCGATACCGACTCGGCGACGTGCGCGACTGGGAAGCTCAGCAGCTGTTCACGCGCCGCGATAGTCGCTGACCGAAACGCCGCATTCGGCGGATCTTTCCATGCAAACACCTCACACATGTTGCCGACGATGCCCTGCGCATCCGAGGCCCTTCTGCGCGTCCACCAGTCTGCCCCGTCAGCGACGCCGCCTCCCCCAACCTTGCGAGCTTCTGCGCGCAGGGTATTCGGGCTGCGGCGCTGTCGACAACACACGAATGAGGTGACCATGACAGGCCGCCGCCCGCGTCCCGTGGGCACGTTCGCGACTCCGTCCAAACCCAAGAAGCAGCGCAACGGCTCGTGGAAGGCAACGGTTCGCTTCTACGGAGTCTGGGGCACTCCCCAGATCACCCGATTCGGCGCGACCTCGGGAGAGGCGAGCGACCGACTGGCCGAGGCCATGCGCGATTTCCGTGAGGTTCCGCGCAACAGCCAGATCACACCAACCACCACTCTCACCACGCTCGCCCAGGAACTGTTGGCCGAGATGCGGGCCGACGCCGCCTGCTCGGCGGGTCTGGTCGAGGACTACCGACGCGAGATCGAAGTCTCCACACACCGCCGCGCGAATCCGAAGACGATCAAGATCGACAACTCGATCGGTCGCCTTCAGATCTGGCAAGCCACTGCCGGCGAACTCGACCGCCACATCAAACAACTCACCACGCTCGGACTCCGCCGAAAAGCCAAGCAAAACAAGATCATCCTCCGATCGATGATGCAAATAGCGGTCCGGCACGGCGCCCTCGACGCCAACCCCATCGATGGCGTGGCAGCGTTCAGGAGAGTTGCCAAACCCGCCCGCGGCAAGATGGCCGACATGGAATCCTTGCCGGCATTCCGTGACCAGGTCCGCGCCTGGGCGCGGGGCGAGGAAGTTCCCGGAACAACGGCATACACCAGCGGTCCGAAACGGGACTGGACCATGGTCTGGGTTGTCGATGTCATCACCGGGACCGGCATCCGCCCCTATGAAGTCTTCGCACTGTTGCTCGACGAGATCGATCTCGACGCGCCCGTCCCCTACTTTGATGTCACCGGCACCCTCGTGGAAGTCAAAGGCGCCGACAACGGTGGGTGGGTGCGCAAACCCACGCCGAAGTCCGAGAACGGATGGCGCCGAATCCTGTTACCCCAAGACACCGTTGAGGCCATCGGTGAAGCGATCATCGACCTGGAGATCACCCGATGCCCGAACCCGATGGGTCTGCTGTTCCCTGCCCGCAACGGATCATTGCGTAACCCCAACAATTTCGGCCGCATCTGGCGGGCGGCCCGCGGTGAGAACTTCGCCTGGGTCACCCCACGCACCTTCCGACGTGGTGTCGCCACCGCAGTCGACCGCGCCTTCGAAAGCCCCGAGCGCGCCGCCCGCCAACTCGGCAACACCACCGCTGTCGCCAAAGCCCACTACATCGACCGCCCCGACACCGCACCCGACAATTGCGAGATCCTCGAGCGCTGGGCCAAAGGCGGTCCGCAGGAGCACCGTCAGTCACCACTCGAAACCCCGGACATGTAGACCGTGATAGCCCGATCGGCATGTAAGGAGCGCAGAACGCCGGAAGCGCTCCCCCGTGTTCCGAGCCACAGTTTGGACACGGTCCACCACGCGGTTCCGTCGCTACAGTCGATATTGACCAAGCCAGGCGCTCGATGAGAGATATTCCGTGACAGTCGATTTCATCGAACCCCAGCCCTCCGACGACCACGAGCACCCGCTCGGCGCTGATCGAATCGCGGCGATGGTCACCGACCTTCCTCCATTGACAGGCGAGAACCCCAACGCGGCGATTCCACTCGAGGCCCAGGCCGCCGACATGGTGCAGGAAATGCTGTATGCCATCGAGAAACAACTCGATGTTGTCGACAGCCAGATTTCCGGGTACACCGACGGAAACGGTCGTCTTGCCTGCTGGACCGAGCAGCGAGTCGACACGTGGAGAATCGCGAGAGCCACCCAACAACACGTCCCGACGTGGGCCACAGTCCGTGCCGACCACCGTCCGCTGTACGCAATGATGTCGAACGCCATGAACCTGCGTGGTTTGATCTCTGCGGAAGACCCGAGTCCTCCCGTGTGGGCGTACATAGCCAACGAGCGCAACAAGCCCCCGCCTCAAATTTGCGGAGCCTCGTCTGCGACTCTTCTTGCGGCAACGGCCTGCCCGTGTGCCCGGGCCATCACGTACCCCCCGGACACACGGCGCTATTTATAAGCGTCGATCCCACACAGGTTGTGGCCAGCAACTATTCCCGCTGGGGTCTCGCGCTCAGCGGTGCCTATATTCCGGCGGATTACCTCGATGCAACTCGCTTCTATCGCCTCCTCTCCACCGTGTATCCAGGGAGCGCTGGCGAGCCAATATCAGCCCGGGACTGGACGCCTGCCCTGCGCACGCTCGCACGAGCGTCAGCGGTCCGAGCATTCGATCTCACGCCAGGAATCCCTGGGATAAGTCCGCAGACCCTGTTCTCCGAAGCTGACGAGGCGCGTCGCGATCGCACCATGCAGGTCGCGTTGCCAGCGTTGAAGCACTCACAGGTGCGCCAGGTCGTACATGGACCGTCATGGGAGCAGAAAGAGGAATGGTGGTCCTTCGCGGTCAAGCACAAACCGGTCGCCGTTGTTCGCAACGCAGGCACGCATGCCTACCCGTCGATCAACTCGGTCAGCCCGGCATCGAGGGCGACAGCGTGTGAAACCCGACCTACGTTGGGCGCTGCTCGAGTGCAGACGTCCAGCGATTGCCCGCTCGTCCGGCTGGTTGAATCTTCCACTGGCGACAGACTCGTAGAAAAACTGCTGAGCAACCCAGACCACTCTCGAAAGTCGAACCCGGTCTGATCACCCGGTTCGACTATGGCAGTGTCCGAATGCGTTCTGACCTGCATATATTGTGCGAAACGGGGAACTCGAGCCCCTGACCCCCACAGTGCGAGGTTAGAGTTCGACCACGATAAGCCGACTACACAAGGAACACAGCCGCCGCGGGCAGGACTGGCGTTACCCCCGTTCGCGCGGGTAGGGCGGCGACGGCGGAAGCACCGTCCAGTCGGACGATTCGGGCTCATCCCCGCTCGCACGGGCGGGCGGCATTTCTCGCTTCAGCCGCACCGCCCGTCCCATCCATCTCGAGGTGATTGTCGGCATCGATGCGTGCCTGGGGGGACGAACGTGGCAACCCGTGCTGGACGTTGCTCCCGGTGTCGTCGAGGACTATCGATCGCAGCCAGCGATCGAGGGCCGCGAAGTCCTCGCCGGTAAGCCCTCGGAACGACTCGACCTGCCACAGGAACGCGGGACCGCGATGATGGACAGCCACCCAGGAGCGGTCGGCATCGGTGATCTCGTCGTCGACCCAGGCGAACGGACGCCCGGCCGCCCAGTCCACCAGGGTCCGGGTCTTCCAGCACAGCCCGAACCAGCGGTCCTCGCGTTCGTGCTCAGCAGCGGGTTCCGGCCAGCGCACGACCGGCAGTCGTGGCAGCCCGAGCCGGGGCGCGATCTCGGCGTTCGCCTCGTCTTCCCATGTTGTGGCCCAGACCAGCTGGCACGGCAACTCTGCCAGCCGACAACCTGCCCCGAGGCTGAGCCGCGAGAAGCGTGCGTCCGATACGGCGTTGCGTGGCCCGCGTCCGGGGTCTTCACCGAACGGCAGAAGCGGCCCGTCGACATCGAGGAACAGCAGTGGGTGGTGTGAGTGATCGGTCATGCCGCCGTCTCGATCAGAGTGAGAGATGCTCTCACTACACCACACCGGACATAGCAGGCCGGCCAGGATTCGAACCAACCCGCTGGGTCAAGGTCAGTGTCGTACCGCCACGAACCTGTGGATCACCCCGATCGGCGTGGCTTCTCGAACAGCTTCTTGAATTTAATTCGGTATCGCGAGTGTCCCGCCCGACGCCGGCGAGTTGGTCGGCGAACGCGGACTGGGCCGCGGCGATCAGGTCCGCTGATACGTCAGGTGTGGCGTCCATGATCTCGAGTAGCGCGTCCTGGACGTCACTGTTGAGCGACAAGTGGGTCCGGCCGCGGCCCTGCTGGGCTTCACCGAGTGCCCATTCGAACTGGCGGCGCATCTCGGCGTCGGTGCGCGGCCCGGAAGATCGGCACATGCTCGTGGCGTCCTCGGTGCTATTTGTTGGGCGGTTCGGACAGAACCTCGCGGGATAACTGGGTCCACCCTGATCCTGCCAACGAGCCCTCCTGCGCACAACAGAGGTGCCCAGGTTGGTCCAGAAGCAGCATGAAGTCGAGATAGGTTGAGTCCGGGCGTGATACGACTCGCCTCGACCGATGAGCTGGTCGAGGCGAGTCCTTCCCCGTGCACCCACGCGCCGCCGCCACGTCGCGGGGCGCGGTCCAGCCTAGGCTCCGCAGGGCCACCGTCGCAGGAGCTGCGCCCGCCGACTGGATATCGGATCTACAGTCGCTTGATAGCCACTGCCACACGCGACTTCGCGGATCGCTCTGCCGCCGCACGTGATACGAAGGCCGAGCTTCGCGATTCGCCATAGGGAGTAGCGACTTCGGCTGTATCAGCGCAAACCCGACATCGAGAGACGGCGCACGGGACCACTCAGAGTCCCGTTCGACTCACACGCGCGGACTACCCAACAGGTCGGACGGTTGGCGGCGTCGCATCGATCCCAGGCGCGTTGCGGCATCGGTCGGGGCGGAGCGGGACTCCGCCGCACAGGTCGGCGTTTACGACGGACGTGAAGAAGGACTGCACCTGACCGACCGCACGGACGACTCTCCCAGCAACCCGGCGGAGGGGAACCACGGGGCACTGGACAGGTGATCAGATTCAAAACTGTGGAGTTTGGCCAAACCACGTCAAATCTCCAAGACACAAGAAGACCCCCTCCGACTCAGGTCAGAGGGGGTTTTCACTGTCGGGCTGACAGGATTTGAACCTGCGACCACTTGACCCCCAGTCAAGTGCGCTACCAAGCTGCGCCACAGCCCGTTCTTGCCCCCGTCTCCGGGTGCTCGAAAAGATTACCTCACCACTCGTCGAAGGTACTAATCGGCTGGTAGATGCATCTTTTATCGTTGCCTGGCCGCACCTCCGACGATGCGGTGGAGCTGGCGTGAGTGCCGAGTTCGTCGGGGTCACACTCGGTTCCGTGGAGTAGCGCGCGAAGGCCACTGCCGGGACGGCATCTGACATACTGACGCAGACGGTCTCGAGCCCTCGGCGCTCGACCGCTCTCGGCTGCGGTGCACATCAACCCGCATCGCCTTCCTCATCCGCGTTCCGCGACGAGCACTCGATCCACCCTCTGGTTCATCACCGCCAGCTGGACGTGTGGCACCCGAGATCACTCGCGATCATCCGCTCGTAGCAGGCCGCATCGAACTTCGACCAGCAAGAGAACGGAGTGAAAGTCCATGTCTACAAACATAATTACCATCGGAACCGAGCGAGCGATCATCGAGAACACACTCGATCGCAACCGAGAAGCGCTCATCGCGACCGCGCGCGGGCTCTCCGATGTCGATGCTCGCCGACGGCTCGTCGCGTCGCTGACCACGCCGATCTCGTTGATCAAACACGCGGCCGCTGCGGAGCGGATCTGGTTTCAGCGGTTCTGGGCGGGGCTGGACGAGTCCGAATGCGACGGGTACTCGAATCGAGACGAGGGCACGTTCGTTGTCGCCGCCGACGAGTCGCTGGTCGAGGTGATCGCCGAATTCGAGCGCGCAAGTGGGCGGTCACGGGTGATCGCCGCTCGCTTCGACCTCGACGACACCAGGGTGAATCCGCGTGAGGGGGCTGTCAGCATGCGGTGGACACTGCTTGCCATGATCGAAGAATTCGCCCGCCATGCAGGTCACGGCGACATTCTGCGCGAGCAGATCGACAGGTCTCGCCGGTCAGGGGGTTGACCCTCCCCTGTTCTATGCAAGACTACATAGCAAGTGCCGCGATCGGTGCTTCTACCTCGAAGGGGCTTGTATGTCGCGCAACACCCCGGCTGCCGATGACAACATCGCGGACTCGCCCGAAGCGGCGGTCTGGCGAAAGACTGCCTGCATTCTCTGCGAGTGCAATTGTGGTCTCGAAATTCGGACCGACGGTCGCAACCTGCTCAAGATCAGAGGTGACAAGCAGCATCCGGGGTCTGCGGGCTACACCTGCGAGAAGCCGCTGCGGCTCGACAAGTACCAGTCGGGTGCGCACCGCATCGACACTCCGCTGCGACGCACCGCTGACGGCACGTACGAACCCATCGACTGGGATACCGCCCTCGATGAGATCGCCGCCAAGCTCGCCGGGGTCCGTGACGAGCACGGCGGGGAATCGATCTTCTTCTACGGTGGGGGCGGGCAGGGCAATCATCTCGGTGGCGCCTACGGTCGCGCGCTGTATCACGCGGTCGGTGGCCGGTATATGTCGAATGCGTTGGCGCAGGAGAAGACCGGCGAATCGTGGGTCGATTCGCAGCTCTACGGCAATCACACCACCGGCGACTTCGAACGCAGTGAAGTCGCGATCTTCGTCGGCAAGAATCCTTGGCAGTCACACGGCATCGCCCAGGCGCGGCCGGTGCTGCGCGAGATCGCGCGGGACCCGAATCGAACGATGATCGTCATCGATCCGCGCGTCAGCGAGACCGCGGCATTGGCCGACTATCACCTGCAGGTCAAACCAGGTACCGACGCCTGGTGCGTGTCGGCGATCGCGGCGACGCTGGTCCAGGAGAATCTGCACGACGAGGCATGGTTGGCCGAGCACGCGACCGGCGTGGAACCGGTGCTGCGGGCGCTGCGGGCGGTCGACATCACCGCCAACGCGCGACGCTGCGGTCTCGACGAGACGCTGATCCGCACTGTCGCGCGTCGAATCGCCGCCGCCGAGAGCGTCGCCACCTACGAAGACCTCGGCGTGCAGCAGTCGCCCAACAGCACCTTGGTCGCCTACCTGAACAAGATGCTGTGGATTCTCACCGGCAACTTCGCCAAACCTGGTGGGGTGCACATCCATTCGTGGATGTTTCCGCTGGCCGGATGCTGGCACGCCATTCCGAAGCGGAGTGCGGCGCGCAGATCACAGTGGGCGCGGCGTGCGGTCGCGACCGTGGCGATGCGCTACGGCGCCACCCCGGCACGTCGGCTGATCGCCGCGACCGCGGGGCACGGCGCGATCGCACGGAACATGGCCGGGTTGACCGCGAGTGCCACGCTCGACGTGTTCTTCGACGCTGTCGCGGTGCCGATCGCCCGCACTATCGCGGACAAGTTGAGCATGGCCGAGGGGCCCACGCACACACCGGTTTCCGGTGCTCGGATTCTGAACGGCCTGATTCCGTGCAACTCGATCGCCGACGAGATACTCACCGATCACCCCGCCCGGTTGCGGGCGATGTGGATCGATTCGTCCAATCCCGCTCACTCGCTGGCGGATTCGGCTCGGTTCGTGGCGGCGATGCGATCGCTCGAGCTGACGGTGGTCGTCGATGTGGCGATGACCGAGACCGCTCGCCAGGCCGATTATGTGCTGCCCGCGGCGAGTCAGTTCGAGAAGTACGAAGCGTCGTTGTTCACGCTGCACTTCCCGCACAACAGCTTTCAGGTGCGGGCACCGCTGATGGCGCCGTTGCCGGGAACGCGGCCCGAACCGGAGATCTACGGCGCGGTGATCGACCGGCTCGGCGTGGTCGAGCCGCGCCTGCTCGAGGAGTTGAGCGCGGCGGCGCGGGTGAGCCGGGAGGCGTTCGCACTCGCGCTGTTCTCCACGCTGAAAGCGCGCCCCGAACTGTCCGGGCTCACGCCATATCTGCTGTACCGCACCTTGGGCGCCGGCCTGCCCGAGGGGCAAGCGGCGCTGGCGCTGGCATGGGGATTCGCGCTGCTGTGCGTGATCTCCCAGCCCGACGCAGTGGCACGCGCGGGATTCACTGGATCCGGTTTCGGGCAGGCCGAGGAGTTGTTCGAGGCTCTGCGCGCGCACCCGGAAGGGGTGATGTTCTCCGATGACCGCTATGAGGACGCGTGGCGCTACATCCAGCACACCGACGGCAAGATCCATGCCGCGATCCCGGAACTGCTCGACGAACTGCGCGCGGTCTGCGCGGTCGACCCCGAATACACCAGCGCGGAGTTCCCGTTCACCCTGTCGGCCGGTGAGCGGCGCGCCTTCACGGCGAACGTGATCATCCGCAATCCGGATTGGCGGCGCCGCGATCGTGACGGCGCGTTGCGGATCGGGGTGGCCGATGCCGAGCGACTCGCGCTCTCCACCGGTGACAGGGTGCGGGTGGTCACCGAATCCGGTTCCGCGACAACCTCGGTGGAGATCAGCGAGATGATGCAGGCCGGCCACATTTCGCTGCCCAACGGCATGGGCGTCGCCTATCCGGGTGAGGACGCTGTGGTCGGTGTCGCGCTGAATACACTGACCTCGACCTCGCGACGCGACAAGTTCTTCGGCAGCCCCTGGCACAAGAACGTTCCAGCCCGGCTCGAGGTGCTCGCGGCGCCGACGAAGGAGGACTGACGGTGGGAGCTCGAACCGGTACTCGCCAGAAGATGCTGGGCAGCGCGATCGAACTGCTGCGGGAGCGGGGCGCGGCCGGGGTGACCATCGACGCGGTGCTCGCGCGCAGCGGCGCCCCGCGCGGATCGGTGTATCACCATTTCCCCGGCGGCCGCGCCGAGATCATGACCGAATCACTCACGCTCGCCGGCGATGCGATCAGTGACCTCATCGAAGAAGCCGCGACGCGGGGTGCGTCCGGGGTATTGGCCGGCATCGCCGAGTTCTGGACGGCGATCCTGCTGGCGTCCGATTTCGAGGCGGGCTGCCCGGTGGTGTCGGTGGCGGTCGGCGGATCGCCCGAGGACCACCACTTGCACCCGGAAGTCGCGAACATCTTGCACCGGTGGCACGACACCCTCACCAGCGCGATCACCGCGGAAGGTATCGAACCGGAACGCGCGGGGCGCTTGGCCACCATGGCGATCGCGAGCGTCGAAGGGGCGGTGATCCTGTGCCGCGTCAACCGCTCCACGACCGCTCTCGACGAGGTCGTCGAGGAATTGCGCGTCCTGCTCGCCGCCGCCGTCGGCAGGTAGGGCAGCTCCGCTGGACGCGGGACCCTCAGGCAGGTCGCAGAATTCGCAGGGCGGCGCGCTCGATGCGGTCGGCGATTTCGGAGTACGACTCGTAGCCCATGCCCGCCCGCACCAGCGCACCGGCGTAGATGATCTCGAGCCATTCGATGACCTCGTTGTCGGCGTCCGGGCCGAGTGCGCGCGCGAGCCTGTCGCGGATCTCGATGCCGATGCGGGTGCGCAAATGTTCGACGTCCGGATCCGAGCCCAACAGCGCGCCGGTGACCGCGCCGGACAACTCCTGCTCCTCGGCCACCAGGAGTGCGATGTTGCGCAGCTCGGCCAGTACGCGCACCGTCGGGTCGGGATTCTCGCTCGCGGGTGAACGCGAGGCCAGCAGGCGACGCCAGAAGATCTCGGCGACCAAGTGTTCCTTGGAGGAGAAATAGGTGTAGGCGGTGGCGGTGGCGACGCCGGCCTCCGCGGCGACCAGCCGGATCGTCATGCCGGAAAAGCCATCTCGCGTCAGTACCACCAGCGCGGCCCTCGTCAGCCGTTCGACGGTGTCGGCCTGCTTACCGGTCAATCGACGCCGGGTGGCTTCGAGACTGATGGAATCGCTTTCAGACATGCGTCCGGATGTTACTCGCCAGTTCCGACGCCTCGACGAGGCACACCGCGTCGGCGCACGAGGCGGGGTTGATTCATACTAATGTCCAGAATACAATCTGGACACATGTCTGATGCATTGAACGCGAGATCCACCGCCGACAAGGTCGTCGTCGTCACCGGCGGCGCGCGCGGCATCGGACGTGCGGTGGCGAGTGAACTCGTCCGAGCCGGTTCCGTCGTCGCCATCGGCGATATCGACGCGGCCACTGCCGCGAGCACCGGAGCCGAGATCGGGGCTGCCGTGGCGCGCCACCTCGATGTCACCGACCCGGCGTCGTTCGCGAGCTTTCTCGCCGAGGTCGACAAGACCTGCGGCCCCGTCGATGTGCTGATCAACAACGCGGGCATCATGCCGGTCGGCCGGTTCGCCGAGGAGTCCGACGAGATCACTCGCCGGATACTCGACATCAATGTGTACGGCGTGCTGCTCGGCACCAAGCTCGCCCTGCCGCACATGCTCGCCCGGGGTCGTGGCCACATCGTGAACATGGCCTCGATGGCGGGCGAGAATCCGACACCGGGAATGGCCACCTACTGCGCGAGCAAGCAGGCCGTGCTCAGCTTCACCGAGACCATGCGCCTGGAACACCGCGGCACCGGCGTGCGGTTCTCCGCCGTGCTGCCGACCTTCACCCGCACCGAGATGATCGCCGGAACCCGCGCTCCGCGTGCGCTGCTCGCCGAGCCGGCCGACGTCGCCGCCGCGGTCGCCGCCTTGATCGCCAGGCCACGGCGACGTGTGTCGGTCACCCGCACCGCGGGCATTCTCGCCGCCTTCAACAAGCTGACCCCGCGCCCGCTCGGTGAGTTCATGGCTCGGCGGTTGGGCGTGCACCGCACCTTCATCGATGTCGACCGCGATGCCCGTCGTGCCTACGACGACCGGCTCGCGGCCGACTGAAGTCTCAGCTGCGCGACAGGATCACGACGGGGATCTCGCGTTCGGTCCAGGACTGGTAGGCATCGAAATCGGCGTAGAGGCCGGTCAACAACGGCCACAGGCGCTGACGCTCGTCGGCGTCGGCGACGCGGGCGCGTACCGGGTAGTGCTCGGCGCGGATCCGAACATGCGCGTTCGGATCCGCGAGCAGGTTCAGATACCACTGCGGATGATTCGCGAGACCGCCTTGTGAGCCGACGATGACCAGATCCTCGCCGTCGACGAGGTAGAGCAGGGGCGCGGCGAAGATCTTGCCGGACTTGCGACCTCGATGTTCGAGCAGCAGCGTCGGCACCGGACTGCGGAACCCGGCACCGATCCGCCAGGTGCCGCCGACGCGGCCGTTGGTGCGGCGATAGATCCACGCTTGCATCCGTGACCCGTATCGGATGATCCGGGTCGTCATCGGCGAGTTCAGCCCTTTCGGCTGATTTTTCGGCATAACCATCGTTCGCACGCTACAGCGATCGCGGATCGTCGATTTCGGTGTCGGTCACTTCTTCCGACGCTCCTGGGCGATCACCTTGCCGACGGTGCCGTCGAGCTTCGTCCCCGCGGGCCAGCCGACGTAGTGGCACAGGAACAGCGCGATCTCGCGCAGCTGTTCCTCGGACAGTTCGCCGTTGCGCAGGGCGGCACCGATCTGGATCTCGGCGACATCGACATTGCCCTGCGCGGTGAGCGCCCCGAGTAGCAGCAGTCGTCGTTCCCGCACGGTCAGGGCGGGTCGCGACCAGATGTCGGCGAACAGGTGGTCGGCGGTGACGGCGAAATGCTCGCCGGGACCGTCCTCGAATTCCCAGCCGTAGACCTCGGTCATCTTGGCGAGGCCGCGCTGTCGAACGTCGGCGGGGGTTTCTCCGTTGGTGGTCATGAGGTCTCCTTGTCGAGAGCGGGTTCGGCGACGCCGAGTCCGCCGGCCAGTCGGGCGAGGGCGAGTTGCGCCAGCGGCAGCTCGACCCCGAGCCGGTCACCGAGATCGAGGGCGAGCGTGAGGTCCTTCTCGCCGAGGTCGCGCACGTGGCCGAGGATGGGGAACCAGAAGTCGTCCGGGTCGATCGGCGCGGTGGTCTCGCGCAACATGATCGCGCCCGGCCCGCCGGTCACCGCATCGGAGTGGCGGACCACCTTGCCGAGCGCGGTGAGACTGAGCCCGGCGGCATCGGCGAGCCGCTGCGCCTCGGTGGCGGCGGTGAACGAGATGAAGTGGAGCAGGTTGCGGGCCAGCTTCATGCGCGTTCCGGCACCGACCGGGCCGGCGTGCACGATGAGGTCGGAGAAGCATTCGAACGGCGGCCTGATCAGGTCCACCGCGGCGGCGCTGCCGCCGACCATCACGGCCAGACTCCCCCGGGTCGCGCCGGGTGCGCCACCGCTGACGGGCGCGTCGACGAATTCGACCTCGTGCTCGGCACACCGGGCCGCCAGCTCCTGCGCCGTCCGGTCACTGATGGTGGAGTGCACGGCCACGACCGTGCCGGGCGCCGCGGTGCTCAGGATGCCCGCGGGACCGGTGAGGACTTCGGTCACCTGCGCGTCGTCGATGACGGTTACGCAGATGATCCGCGCGTGCGTGGCGACCTGCGCTGGATCGGCCACCGCGCGCGCACCCGCCGCAACGAACGGCTCGGTGACCTCGGCCCTGATATCGCACACCGTGAGCCCGCCGGGCCACTCCAGCAGTCGGCGCGCGATCGGCGCGCCCATATTGCCCAGTCCGATGAATCCGACCGGGGCACTGGCGGATTCGGTCGTCATCGGATGATCTGCCCGCCGTCGACATTGAGGATCTGGCCGGTGACCCAGCTCGCCTCGTCGGAGAGCAGGTACAGGCAGGCGCCGACCAGGTCCTGCGGGGTGCCCATCCGCTTGATCGGGATACGCTTGACCATGTCCTTGACCATGTTTCCCGGCGTGACGGTCTGGGTGGCCTCGGTGTCGATCGGGCCCGGCGCGATCGCGTTCACCCTGATCCGCGAACCGCCCAGTTCGGTGGCGAGCTGCTGGGTGAGGCCGTTGATGCCGACCTTGGCCAGCCCGTAGAACCCCGAGTACAGCCACGCGGCCGTGGAGGATTGGTTGACGATCGAGCCGCCGCCCGCCGCGACCATCGGCTGCCAGACCGCGCGCGTCACATTGAGCGCGCCGTCGAAGTTCACGCCCATGAACTTCTTGTAGTAGTCCCACGGGACGGTGAGCAGCAGATCGAGCTTCATCTCGCCGTAGATGGCCGCGTTGTTGACCAGGTGGTTGATCGCGCCGAACTCGGCGACGGTGAATTCCGCCAAGGCCGCCGCTGATTCGGGATCGGCGACGTCGACGCGGCGAAAAGCCGCGACCCCGCCGTCGGCGACGATTTGCTTGGCCACCTCCTCGCCGCGCTCGACGTTGAGATCGGCGACGACGACATTGGCGCCTTCGGCTGCCAGCGCGGCGGCGTAGACCGCGCCGATGCCCTGCGCGGCGCCGGTGACGATCGCGGTACGGCCGGTGAAACGTGCCATGGTGTTCAGCTCCTGAGTGTGGATGATGTCGGTGAGGTCAGGCGGGGGTGGCGATCAGCTTGGTCTCGAGGTATTCCTCGAAACCGGCGACGCCCATCTCACGGCCGATGCCGGACTGCTTGTAGCCGCCGAACGGCGCGTCGGCGTGGTACCAGAGGCCGCCGTTGACGCTCAACGTCCCGGTGCGCACCCCCGAGACCACCCGGTCGATCCGGTCCTGGTCGGTGCCCCACACCGAACCCGACAGGCCGTAGGGCGATTCGTTGGCCAGTCGGATGGCGTCGTCGTCGCCGTCGTGGGCGATCACGACGAGCACCGGCCCGAAGATCTCCTCCTGCGCGACCGTCGCGGTGTTGTCGAGTCCGCTGATCAGCGTCGGTTCGATGAAGTACCCGCGTTCCTTGTCCACGGGCCTGCCGCCACCGACCTCGATACGCCCGCCTTCGGCCCGCGCGATCTCTAGGTAGCGCTCCACTCGGGCTCGCTGACGCTCGGAAATCACTGGCCCGCAGACCGTTCCGGGGTTGGTCGGGTCACCGGCGGCGAGCCCGCGCATCGCCCCGGCCGCGGCGGTGACCGCGGCGTCGTAGGACTCGCGCGGCACCAACAGCCGGGTGGTGAGGGCGCACCCCTGGCCGGCGTGGACGGCGACGGTGAATGCGGTGTAGCTCGCCGCCGCCGCGATGTCGGCGTCGTCGAGCACGATGGCAGCGGATTTGCCGCCCAGTTCGAGAAAGGTGCGCTTGAGCGTGGCCGATGCGCCGACCATCACCGAGCGGCCGGTCTGGGTCGAGCCGGTGAAGGTGATCATGTCGACGCGCGGATCGAGGACCAACTGGGCGCCGAGGCCGTGGTCGGAGGAGGTGACGATATTGATCACCCCGGCCGGGATGTCGGTGTGCTCGGTGATGAGCGCACCCAGCACCGCCGCGCACCAGGGTGTGTCCGGGGCGGGTTTGAGCACCACGGTGTTGCCCGCCGCGAGCGCGGGTCCGATTTTGGCCATGTTGATCTGGTGCGGGAAATTCCACGGGGTGATGGCACCGACGACACCGACCGCCTCGCGGCGGATCACCCGGCGACTGGCGATACCCATCAGGTCCCTGGTGCCGAGATCGGTTTCCCAGGTGTAGTTGTCGGCCAGGTCGGCCGCGTAGGACAGGTCCGCGATCGGACCCTCCAGCTGCGGACCACTGGTCAGCATGACCGGGGTGCCGACCTCGGCGATCGTGATCTCGCGCAGTTCCTCGAGGTGCTCGCCCAGCACGTCACGCAATTGGCGCAGGCAGTGCGCGCGAAACTTCGGATCACGCGACCACTGCGTCTCGTCGAAGGCGGTGCGTGCCGCGGCGATGGCCGCCTCCATATCGGCGCCCGAGGCGTCGGCGGCGTAGCCGAGCACTTCCTCGGTGGCGGGATTGATGGTCGCGAAGACACCGGAGCCACCCGGAATCAACTTGCCGCCGATCAACAGTGGGGTGCCTTCGGCGGGGACGAGACCGTTCATAGCAAAGCTCCGATACGTGTCTGGACAGGTGTACGGAATATAGTTCGGGTTGTCGATCGGACGCAAGACCATCGGCGTCCATTGGCCTGTACACCAGGCTGTAGTAGCATCCGGACACATGTCCGAAATCGCGCCTACCGGCATCGAAGCAACTCGACGACGCTTGACCGAAAAGCAGGCCGATACCGTGGACCGCCTGACCGTCGCCGCCGTCGACGTCTTGTCGCGCGAGGGCTACTCGGGCACGACGATCCGGCTCGTCGCCGCGTCGGCGGGTGTCGGCACCGCCACGGCCTACACCTACTTCTCCTCCAAGGAGCACCTCATCTCCGAGGTGTTCTGGCGGCGCCTGGTCGCGATGCCACCCCTGGCGACCGGCGAGGCCGACCAGACCACACGCGTCGTCGCCGTCCTTCGCCAGGTCTCGATGCTGGTGGCCGACGAACCCGCCCTGGCCGGGGCCGTCAGCAGCGCCATGCTCGGCGACGATCCCGACGTGCGACACCTGCGGGTGCGCATCGGCAGGGAGATCCGCCATCGACTCGGCGAAGCGCTCGGCACGAAGGATCCCGAAAGCCTGGCCGCGCTCGAGCTGCTGTATTCCGGCGCGCTGCTCCAGGGCGGGATGGGCTTGCTGTCGTATGCCCAAGTGGCCGATCTGCTCGAGATCTGCGCGCGCCGATTGCTGGCCACACCCGCCACCGACAGCTAGCCCGAATTCGGCTCGAACCTTGTCGCGCACCCGGAAACCGTAGTACTGTCCAGACACTTGTCCATGACATTTCTGGACAGTATTCCAGGAAGGACTTTCCATGACGCTGGTCAAACCGCAGCGCGTCTCCGGAGGCGAGGACGAACACGGGCACCTGGCCGAGTTCCGCACCGACCCGATCGCGCTGATGCGGCGCGTTCGCGCCGAGTGCGGCGATGTCGGCGCCTTCGAGCTCGCGGGGCGCGATGTCGTCCTGCTGTCCGGCGCCGAGGCCAATGAATTCTTCTTCCGGGCCGGCGACGAAGATCTCGACCAGGGCGCCGCCTATCCCTTCATGAAGCCCATCTTCGGTGAAGGCGTCGTCTTCGACGCACCCCCGGAGCGCCGCAAGGAGATGCTGCACAACCAAGCCCTGCGCGCGGACCACATGCGCGGGCACGCGGGCACCATCGCCAACGAAGTGGACCAGATGGTCGCGCGCTGGGACGACGAGGGCGAGATCGACCTGCTCGAGTTCTTCGCCGAACTGACCATCTACACCTCATCGGCCTGTCTGATCGGGGTGAAGTTCCGCAATCAGCTCGACGGCCGCTTCGCACACCTGTATCACGAACTGGAGCAGGGCACCGACGCCCTGGCCTACGTGGACCCGTACGCGCCCATCGAGAGCTTCGTCCGACGTGACGCGGCACGCGCGGCGCTGGTCGAGCTGGTGCAGGCGATCATGAATCAGCGCGAGGCCGATCCGCCGACCAGTAAAGACGATCGCGACATGCTCGATGTCCTCATCTCGGTGAAGGACGAGAACGGGACACTGCGGTTCTCGGCCAGCGAGATCACCGGCATCTTCATCTCGATGATGTTCGCCGGCCACCACACCACCTCGGGCACGGCGGCCTGGACGATCATCGAACTGCTGCGCCACCCCGAGACAATGGCCGGCGTGGTCACCGAACTCGACGAGCTCTACGCCGACGGCGCCGACGTGAGTCACCATGCGCTGCGCCAGATCCCGAATCTGGAAGCCGCGCTCAAGGAAACGCTGCGCCTGCATCCGCCCTTGATCATCCTCATGCGCCTGGCGCGCGGGGAATTCGAGGTCTGCGGACATCGCATCGAGCCCGGCGACATGGTGGCCGCCACCCCCGCCGTCTCCAACCGGATCCCGGAGGACTTTCCCGACCCGGACGCCTTCGACCCCGGGCGCTATCTCGACCCACGTCAGGACGACATCCTCAACCGCTGGACCTGGATTCCGTTCGGCGCGGGCAGGCACCGCTGTGTGGGAGCGCCGTTCGCGCTCATGCAGCTCAAGGCGATCTTCTCGATTCTGCTGCGGGACTGGGAATTCGAGCTCGCTCAACCGTCGGATACCTACCGCAACGATCATTCGAAGATGGTGGTGCAGTTGCAGCAGCCGTGCCGTGTCCGCTACCGCCGCAGGCAACGCTGAGCGCGGCGGAGGTCACCGTGTCCGCACCGTCCATTCCCCCCGGCTTCGACTTCACCGATCCGGCCCTGTGGGAATCACGCAATCCCGTCGAGGAATTCGCCGAGCTACGCCGAACCGCTCCCGTGTGGTGGAACGCCCAGACCGACAGGCAGTCGGGTGGCTTCCGCGACGGCGGCTACTGGGTGATCACCAAACACGAGGACATCAAGGAGGTTTCGCGCAATCCGGAGCTGTTCTCCTCCCAGCAGAAAGGTTCGGTCATCCGGCTGCCCGGCGAGGTGACACCCGAGCAGATCGAACTCACCGGCGCTCTGCTGCTGAACATGGATCCGCCCAAGCACACCAAGATCCGACGCATCATCTCCAAGGGATTCACGCCGCGCGCGGTCGAGGGGTTGCGCGCGGCGTTGAGCGAGCGGGCGGCCGCGATCGTGGCGGCCGCACGCGCGGCAGGCGGTGGTGATTTCGTCGAACAGGTGGCGTGTGAGCTTCCGTTGCAAGCCATCGCCGAACTCATCGGTGTCCCGCAGCAGGACCGTCGCAAGCTGTTCGACTGGTCGAACCAGATGCTCAACTACGACGACCCGGAGTACGGCGACGCGACCACCGCCGACGCCTCGTCGACCGCGGCGATGGAGATCCTCGGCTACGCCTGGAACATGGCCGAGCAACGACGCGCCGATCCCGCCGACGACATCGTCAGCAGGCTCGTCCATGCCGACCTCGACGGGGAGGCGCTCGGCTCCGACGAGTTCGGCTTCTTCGTGATCCTGCTCGCGGTCGCGGGCAACGAGACCACCCGCAACGCCATCACCCACGGGATGAAGGCGTTCATCGACAATCCGGATCAGTGGGAGCTCTACAAGCAGCAGCGCCCACGCACCGCGGCCGACGAGATCGTGCGCTGGGCGACACCGGTGACGGTGTTCCAGCGCACCGCGACCGCCGACACCGAGCTCGGCGGACAACAGATCCGCGCCGGTCAACGCATCGGATTGTTCTACGGCTCAGCGAATTTCGACGAGGACGCGTTCGGGAATCCGTTCGACTTCGACATCCTGCGCGACCCCAATCCGCACCTGGGGTTCGGTGGCACCGGAGCGCATTTCTGTGTGGGCGCGAACCTGGCGCGACTCGAAATCGAGCTGATCTTCAATGCCATCGCCGACGTGATGCCCGATCTGTCGCAGGTTTCGGAGCCACAGCGGCTGCGATCGGGTTGGATCAACGGCATCAAACACTGGCAGGTCAGCTACGAGTCGGGAACGGTGCACTGATGCGGATCGCTCTGCTGTCCTATCGGAGCAAGGCGCACTGCGGCGGGCAGGGTGTCTACGTTCGGTACCTGAGCCAGGGGCTCGTCGACCTCGGCCACGACGTCGAGGTGTTCTCCGGCCAGCCCTATCCCGAGGATCTCGATCCGCGCGTACGGCTCACAGAGGTGCCGAGCCTGGACCTCTATCGCGACGAAGACCCTTTCCGCACACCGCATCCCCGTGAGATCCGCGACCGCATCGACCTGCTCGAACTCGCCACCATGTGGACGGCCGGGTTCCCCGAACCCCGCACGTTCAGCATGCGCGCGGCCCGGCTTCTGGCCGCGCGCACCACGGAGTTCGATGTGGTGCACGACAATCAGTGCCTCGGTTACGGCCTGCTCGACATCGCCGAGAGATTGCCGCTGGTGGCCACTGTCCACCATCCGATCACCCGCGACCGCGCGGTGGACCTGGCGGCGACGCCGTGGCGGCGCAAGCTGTTCGTGCGACGCTGGTACGGGTTCCTCGGCATGCAACAGCGCGTGGCGCGCGAGATTGCGGACCTGATCACTGTGTCCTCCTCCTCAGCCGCAGACATCGCCGAGGACTTCGGGGTGGCGCCGGGGCACCTGCACACCGTCCCCCTCGGGGTGGACACCGAGCTGTTCCGGCCGCGCGCGACACCACGGGTGCGTGGGCGGATCGTGGCTGTCGCCAGCGCGGACAAGCCGCTCAAGGGCATCGCCCATCTGTTGAAAGCTGTTGCCCGGCTGCGCCACAACCACGAGGTCGAGCTGCGGCTGGTCGCCAAGTTGGAGCCCAACGGCCCGACCGAGAAGTTGATCGCCGAACTCGGCATCGCCGATATCGTCACCCCGGTCAGCGGTGTCAGCGACGAACAGTTGGCCGAATTGCTCGCCTCGGCCCAGATCGCCTGCATCCCATCGATGTACGAAGGTTTCTCGCTGCCCGCTGTCGAGGCGATGGCCAGCGCAACACCGCTGGTCGCCAGCCGCGCCGGTGCGCTGCCCGAGGTCGTCGGCGAGTGCGCCGAACTGGTTACGCCCGGCGACGTGGATGCCCTGACCCGGGTGCTCGGCGAACTGCTCACCGACTCCGACCGGCGCGCCCGCATGGGCGCGGCCGGGCGCGATCGCGTGCTGGCGCTGTTCAGCTGGGCAGCTGTCGCCGCGCAGACCGTCGCGATCTACGAACAGGCCATTGCCCGCCGCTCCCCCACATCGCCGGGCACATCCCGATGACCATCCCTTCCCACACTTCCCCGGAGGCTCCATGTTGACCGTCGATTTCGACCGCCTCGGCGTCGGCCCCGGGTCACGGGTGATCGACATCGGCTGCGGCGCGGGCAGACACTCCTTCGAGGCCTACCGCCGCGGAGCCGACGTTGTCGCCTTCGACCAGAACGCCGCCGACCTGGCCGACGTCGACGTCATGTTCGAGGCCATGGCCGCGGCGGGCGAGGTGCCGGAGTACGCGAAGGCCGAGACCGTCCGTGGTGACGCGCTCGATCTGCCCTACGGCAACGACGAATTCGATGTGGTGATCGCCTCGGAGATCCTCGAGCACATCCCGCGGGACAACCGTGCCGTGATCGAGCTGATACGAGTGCTCAAACCCGGTGGCGCACTGGCGGTCACGGTGCCACGATGGCTGCCCGAGCGCATCTGCTGGGCGCTGTCGGACGAATATCACGCCAACGAGGGCGGCCATGTGCGCATCTATCGCGCCGACGAACTGCGCGACAAGATCACCGCGCGTGGCCTGCGCTACCACCACCAGGACTTCGCGCACGCTCTGCACTCGCCCTTCTGGTGGCTGAAATGCGCGGTCGGCGTGCGCAACGACGACCATCCGCTGGTGAGCGCCTATCACCGCTTGCTGGTGTGGGACATGATGTCGGCGCCCGCGCTGACGCGCTCGGCCGAACGCCTGCTCAACCCGTTGGTCGGCAAGTCCGTGGCCCTGTACTTCACGAAACCGGCGGTGCGCAGCGATGCCCGCTGATCTGCCTGCCGTCCCCGGGGTCGTCTCCGCGCGCGATATTCGGCGCACCGCCGAATCCATCGCCGCCGCACAGGAACCCGACGGTGCAATCCCCTGGTTCAGCGGTGGCCACACCGATCCGTGGGATCACATCGAATCCGCGATGGCACTGACCGTGGCTGGCCTGTGGGACCAGGCCCGCGATGCCTACATCTGGTCGGCGAAATCGCAGCGCTCCGACGGCTCGTGGCCGATGCAGTTGCGCCGCGGCGTGATCGAGAATCACGACGCCGACACCAATTTCTGCGCCTACCTCGCCACCGGTGTCCTGCATGCCCTCGACGTCACCGGCGATATCGGGTTCGCCACGGAGTTGTGGCCGACGGTCCGCGCGGGCATCGACTTCGTCCTCGGCCTGCAACTGGGCACCCACGGCGAGATCCACTGGTCGGCAAGCGAATCCGGATCCTCCGGGGAAGCACTGCTGACCGGCTGCTCCAGCATCTTCCACAGTCTCGGCTGTGCGGTGACCCTCGCCGAGCGGGTGGGCGATCCGCGACCGGACTGGGCGGCGGCCCGCGACCGGCTCGGCGACGCGCTGCGCCATCATCCGGAAGCGTTTTTGGACAAGGGCCGCTATTCCATGGACTGGTACTACCCGATCCTCGGCGGTGCCCTGCGCGGCGCGGCGGCGAAGGACCGGATCGCGCGGCACTGGGACGACTTCGTGGTCGCCGACCTCGGCATCCGCTGTGTCTCCGACGCCCCGTGGGTCACCGGCGCGGAAACCTGCGAACTGGTGCTCGCCCTGGACGCCATCGGCGACACCGCTGCCGCCACCACCCTGTTCGGCGATATGCAGCATCTACGTGATGTCGACGGATCCTATTGGACCGGACTGGTTTTCACCGATGGCAAGCGCTGGCCCGAAGAACGCACCACCTGGACCGCGGCGGCGGTCGTCCTCGCCGCCGATGCCCTCACCCGCACCACCGCGGGCAACGGCATCTTCCGCGACGCGCTCCCCCGCTGAGCAGGCTCAGCCGCAGGCGGCGGTGCGCTGCAGGATGCGCAGCGAACCGGTGACCGACAGTTCGTCGAACTTGCCGCTGTCGAGGGCGCGGCGATAGATGTTGAACGGCGCCCGGCCACCGTCGGCGGGGTCGGGAAACACATCGTGGATGGCGAGCAGCCCACCGCCGGCCACCCAGTGCACCCAGTTGTCGTAGTCGCGCTGGGCGGCTTCCTCGGTGTGGCCGCCGTCGACGAACAGCATCCGCAGCGGGGTGCGCCAGACGCGCGCCGCGGCGCTGGAGGAACCGATGATCGCGGTCACGGTGTCGGTGAGGCCCGCGTGAATCATGGTGCGCCGGAACGTGGTCACGGTGTCGAAGACGCCGGTCTCCGGGTCCACGAGGCTGGTGTCGTGGTACTCCCAGCCCGGCTGGTGCTCCTCGGAACCGCGATGGTGATCGACAGTGAACACCGCGGCCCCGGTCTCGCGGGCGGCGGCGCCGAGATAGACGGTCGACTTGCCGCAGTAGGTGCCGATCTCCATGATGGTGCCGTCGCCGCCGTACGCGCGGGCGGCGGCGTAGAGCGCGTGTCCCTCGTCCGGCGGCATGAATCCGACGGTCCGTTCGGCAAGTGCGAACAGGTCGCTGGTACCGGCGGTGATCTCGTCTACAGCTCCCATGCGGGCCACGCTAACATACGAACTGGAATACAATCCAGACTACTGTCCAGCTAGGAGAAGATGATGAAGACTCGCTTGAACTGCCCCTGCGGCGTCAGCATTCGGGGTACCGACGAAGACGACCTGATCACCCGGACCCAGGCGCACCTGGCCGAGAACCACCCCGGCCACGACTACACCCCCGACGAGATCCTCTTCATCGCCTACTGAGTCATCGCCTACTTGGTCGGCAGCGCGTTCTGCAAGCCGCCCACCTCGGTGATCTGCCAGTTCGCGTCGCGGTCGACGGTGAGCGAATAGGTGACGGTGGTGCGCGTGCCCTCGGGCGTCTGCGCGCTGGTGGAGACGACATCGAGATAGGCGTTGACCTTGTAGATGCCACCGCTTTCCGATGTCACCGTCGCCGAGAGCGGCGTCGCCTTCGACGTCCACTGCAACGGCAGCAGAATCTGCTCCAACTGTGGTGCGGTGGCGTCGAATTTCGCGGCGAGTTGCGCGGTGGTGCCGGTTTGCAGTCGGGCGAACCACGCCTTCACATCGCGGTAGTCGATCGTGGACGCGCCGACCCCGTAGTCCGAGGCGATCTGCTCGACACGCCTGGCGTCGGCCGCACGCGCGTCGCGCTCGGCCAGCGTCGCGTCGGCGGAGAAGTACAGCGACGCGAAGGTGACCACCGCGACGACGAGGGCACCGATCGTGGCGGTGAGCACGACCGTCGAGACTCGGATGGACACGGTGCGCGGAGGCTGCCCTTCGGTCTCGGTTGCGGGGGCTGCTTCGGTTGCTGTGCTCATGATCTGTCCTCTGTCCGGCTATTTGACGCCGATGCGGAAATGCACTGTGCCGTCGGCGTCCACGCTCTGCAGTGCTTGGTCGATCAGGGTGCTGATGTCGATCGCGGGCGTCCGATTCACGGAATCGGTGACCACGGGGCCGAGTATCTGGCCCAGCGGGGCCATGCTGGGCCCGATCTCGTTGATCAGCGTGGTGAGGTTGTCGAGGAACGGCACCAGGCCGTCGCCGGTGAAATAGGCGCTCAGCGGACGGCTCTCGACCAGCGCCGATCCCGATTCGACGATCGCGTTCAGCGTGACGCCGAACTCGCCGAACAGCGGGCCCGCCACGCCGAGTGACGGTCCGAGCCAAGCCATGTCACCGCCGAGGGCTTGGATGTCGGCGAACAGTTGCCGAATGGCTTCGGTGCGGCTGAGCAAGGTGGCCGCGAGCAGCGTGGAGGAGCGCTGCAAGGTCTGCATCGCCGAGTCCGTTCCGGCCAGCGCGCGGTCGAAGGTGTCCACCAGGCGCGCGATCGCTTCGGGATGGATCTGGTCGAGCAACTCGACCAGCCGGGCCGACAGCGCGGTGATGGTCATCGCTGGATGAATCCGATCCGCGGCGACGACCTGGCCGTCCTCGAGATAGGGGCCCGCACCGGAGGCCGACGAGAACGCGATATAGGGCTCGCCGAGCGCCGACAACTGCTCGATCCGAACGTCGCTGGACACCGGGATGCGGTAACGGCTGTCGACCCGCAGTTGCACGAGCACCCCACCTTCCTGCTTGCGCACCGACTCGATGCGGCCCACCTGGACCCCGGCGAGCAGGACAGGCGAATTCGGCGCCAACCCGCTCGAGTTGTTCAGCCGCAGATCGGCACTGATGTAGCTGATCCGCGGATCCAGCCGCAGCACACCCAGCGACATGTACCCGACACCGAGAACCAGAACGGCCGCGATCGCGGAAAGAGACACTGCCGCACGAAGGTTCATCGCACCATGCCGATCATCCGCAGGGTCTCGACGACGCGGGCGGTGTGCTCGTCGGTGGTGATCGGGTCGGTCGACGGCCCGAGGGTGACATCGACCAGGTCGACCTTCGGGCCGTGGTCGGCGAACGGTACGAGGTCGGTATTGATCAGGTCGATCAGCGCCTTCGTGTTCGACGGCGAATCAGCGTCGAGGGGGCGGCTGCCGAGCAGCATGGGCACCAGGGCGCGGGTGGTGTCGTCCAGAGAGGACAGCAGCGGGCCCAGCCACTGCGCGCTCGGCGCGACCGGGCCCAGCGCGGTCAGCACGAAGATGACACGGATCTGCGCGTTCACCGCGGCGGTGGTGTGTTCGACGCCGTAGGGGGTGAGCAGCTCGTCGAGGATCGGCAGGTTCTGTTGCATGCCCTCCTCGACCGTGGCTTCCATGCCGTCGAGCAGGGCATCGACCGAGTGCAACCGGTCGCCGAGGTCGGTGATGTCGGCGCCGAGGATTCCCGCGAGACGGGCGGTGTCGCGCGGGTCGTCGGGGAACACGCCGTTCATCGTGCGCACGATGCTCTGGAAGTCGGTCACCGCACCGCTGCCGATGAAGGTGGACAGTCCAGCCAGGATGTCCTCGATCGGGGGCGACTGAGTGGTGTCGGCGAGCGGGATGGTCGATCCCGCCGCCAACTCGCCCGCGGTCGCGTCCACCGGTTCACTCAGCGCGATGTGGACGTCGCCGAGCGGAGTCTCCTGGCGCAGTTCGGCGGTGGTGCCCACCGACAGCCGTACCGATTGCCGGATGGCGACATCGGCGATGGCGTAGCCGGGCTCGGCCGCCCGGCCCGGGGTCGCGGCGCCGGGATCGACGAGAGTGACCCCGGTGAGCACGCCGACCCGCACGCCTGCCGCGATCACCTTGGCGCCCTGCGGAAGGTTGAGCACATCGGCGAACTCGATCCGCAGCTGATACGTCGGCCCGCCGACGCCTGCGCCCGGCACCGGCAGGTCGGCGGGCTGGAAACCGCAGCCGGTGCCGGTGAGCAGCACCGCGAGGACGAGCAGGACCCCGCGTCTCATCGCGCGCTCACCGCCCCGAGCAGCAGGGGCAGGGCAGGAATCGTCATCGCACCGCTTTCGGTCGGCCGGCACTGCTGTCCCGTGATGATCTGCACGGCCGCACAGACCTGGGCCGTGTCGTGCTGGGCGAGTGCGAGTTTCGGTGGCGCGTAGCCGATGGTCAGCGCCCCGGTGACCGGGTCGACAGCACCGGCGAAACCACTCGCGACCGCAGGCGCCATGGCGATGATGTCGGCGAGCGAGCCGACGCCCGCCGCGATCATCCGCGAAAGGTCGGGCACGGCGTCCAGGGCGCGCAGCGCGGGCGAACCGAACATCACGATCACGTCGTTGAGCTGGGGCAGCAGATCGGCGAGGGCGGCGACGATCTCGATGATCGGTGGGAACGCGATCGTGACGATGTCGTTGAAGGTCTGCGGCAGCCCGCTCACCGTGGTCTCCACCTGTGCCCATCCGCCCCTGGCCCGATGGGCCAGTTCGGTGAGTGCGTCGAGTAGTTGCCCGATGTGACCGATCGCCGCGTCGGGTGCGGCCAGCGCCCGGCTCAGCGCGACGATGATCTCGTTGATCTGATCGCCCGTCCCCGCGGTCGCGCGATCGAGGGCGTCGATTCCGGCCCCGACGGCGTTGCGCTGCGCGGGATCCCCCGCCCCGTTGAGCTGATCGGCGAGGCCGGCGAGCGCGTCGAAAGTCTGCGTCAGGCTCTTGGGTGTCAGGGTCTTGGTGATGCACTGGCTCGAATTCCAGCCCGGCCCAGCGGGTTCGGCGCCGATCAGGGCGAGCCGACGGTCGGCGATCAGGGTGTCGCTGACCGTCACCGCCCCCACATCGGGCGCCAACTTACGATCAGCGCGTACGACGAAGTCGACGCGCGCCGACCCGCCGTCGATGTTGATCTCGGTGACGCGCCCGACCTGTATCCCCATGACGGTGACCGCGCTGCCCTCGTAGAGCCCGATGCTGTCGGGCATCTGCGCGCAGTAGCCGCGCATGGGCGGATTCGGTGTGCTCAACCGCAGACCGAGCGCACCGGCCATGACCACCGTGAGCACGACCGCGGCCGACATCAATCCACGCGACCCCAGGGCCTGTTTCCACATCAACACCCACCTCCGGGCAGCGGCACACACACGGCGGGCAGCTGAACGGTCGCGCTGGACTGATCGATGCTCACACCGCCGCCCGCGGGCATCAGCGGCAACAGCCGTTGCCCCAGTGCGCGCACGGAATCGAGCAGGGTGCCCAAGCGCGCGCCCAGTTCTTCGAGTGCGGGGATGGCATCGGCGAGTGGTTGGGCGCGCTGCTTGATCGTCGCGTCCCACGCTCGCCCGAGCGGGGTGAGATCTTGCAGAATCACTGCCAGGTCACGCAGTGATTCGGCGACCTGCACCTTGTTGGTCTGAATGATCTGTTCGAGCGTGCCGAGAGTGATGATCAGGTCCGCCAGCACATCGGCGTTGGCGTTGAGTGCGGTCAGGTATTCGTCGGCGATGGACAGCGCACGGGAGATGTCGGCGTTCTGCTCGTCCAGGATCGCGACCACGTCGCCTGCGGCACGCACAGCCGACCGGACAGCCTCCGGGCTCTTGTCGATCGCGGTGGACAGCGCGGCGAGGTCGCGCCGGAAGATGCTGCCGTCGATCCGGCGGACCGGCTCCACCGCGTCCTGGAACGCCTTGGTCAGGTTGTAGGGCACGATGACTCGCTCGGCGGGGATCACCGCATCGCCGAGCGGTGTCGTTCCGGCGGGCAGGACGGCCACGTAGTACCCGCCGACGAAGGTCAGCATCCGGATGTCGAGAGTGCTCTGATCACCGACGAACGCGTCGTCGGCGACGGTGAACTCCATCCTGACCCGATCGGGCAGCAGGCTCAGCGCGGTCACCTTCCCGACGGGTATTCCCGCGAGCCGCACATCGTCGCCGACGCGGACCGAGCCCGCCTGGGTCATCTCGGCGGCGTAGGTTCGCTCGGCGGTCGTGCCGGTGACATATACCGCGCCGATCGCGACGAGCAACAGCACGGCCGCGCACATTCCCGCTATCCCCCACCGCAACTCACCCGCCCTCGGGTCGGTGGCGCGTCGGCGCGTTATCGGTGACACAGCACGATCCCCTGTCCGGCGATGAGCACTTGCAGCGGTTCGGGTGCCGTGGCGTCCCCGTGCGAGCAGGTGAGGTCGGGTCCGGTCGGCGGAATCGCCTGTGTCATCGCCTGGATGAGACCGGGCAAGCTCTCGAACGCGGCGACCGCCTCGTAGGGGTCGGGGAACGCCCGACGTAGCGCTACATCGAAGTCCCCGCCGGGTTCGCCGGTGACCCCGAAGACGGTGAGCATGCTCCGCAGTGGTTGCAGTACCCCGGGTATGCCGTTGGCGAAGTCGACGAGGCCGGGCAGTTTCTCGGTGATGGTGATGAACAGGTTGGTCAGATTGGTCAGCAGGGTCATCGCATTGCCCGACTTTCCGCCGAGATGATCGGCCACCTGGGCGAGGTTGGCCGCCAAGGTCGACAGCACCGCCTGCCGGTCGGAGGCATAGCGGCTGAGCTTGTCGATGGCGCCCAGCGCCTGCCCGAGACCCGTTCCGTCGCCCTGGACCACGGCGAGGATGCTGGTCGCGAATTGGTTGAGATCATCGGGCGAGAGTTCGGCCAGCACCGGCTGCAAGCCTTTGAACAGCCGGGTGATGTCGAAGTCGGGGATCGTTTCGTCGGTGCCGAAGACCGAGGCCGGATCGCGTCGAGCACCGGGCTGATCGGGATGTTCGACGTCCAGATACCGGAAGCCGGTGAGGTTCTGGTAGCGGATGGCGATCGTGGTGTCGGTGAACAGCGCCCGATCCCTGGAGACGGTGAAGCGCACCCGAGCGAGCGAACCGTCGAGTTCGACCGCGCGCACCTTGCCGACCTGGACGCCGTAGAGACGCACGTCGTCACCGTCGCGCAGGCCGTTCGCGTCGGTGAACAGTGCTGTGTAGGTGTCTGTTTCGCCGTCGACGGGGCGTTCGATGACGCGCAGGACGCCGACCAGCACCAAACCCATCAGCAGGATCGCCGCGGCCACCCGGATCAGCAGGGCACGTGTCGTCATCAGCGGCCACCCCCGAGCATCGAGGCCAGCGGTACCGCCAGGCCCGGCACCACATCCAGCTCGACCGCGGCGCGCAGTACCGGGCCGTCGGGGGTGTCGTGAAATGCGGTGTCGAGTCGGGCGAGGAGTTCGCTCAGCTGGTGGGCCGAGCGCTCCGGTGTGCTGACCGACGCGGCAAGTCGGTCGAGAACGACGCTGATCATGGGCAGGATTCCACCGAAATACACCTGGGAGGTGCTGAGCAGTTGGGTGACCGTCGGCAGCAATTGGTATTGGATGCCTTCGAACATCTGGCCGAATCGTTGGAGCTGGTCGGGTACCGCCAGGTACTTGTTCGTGTACTCCGCGTGCAGCAGCGTCAGCCCACCGGTGAGCATCGGCGGCAGACCGGTCAGTGCCGAACCGAACTGTTCGAACAGCATCGACGGGGGCAGCTGCCTGGTCTCGGCATAGGAGCGGGCGGTCGTGCCGATGGCCTGCATCAGTGGTGTGAAGGCGGTGAGGTCACGCGAGAGCGTGCTGAGCAGTTCGACCAGTTTCGGGGTGAGCACCTCGTCGGTGAGCTGTCCCGTCGATTTCAGCAGGGCCGAGAGCGTGGCGTCGTGCACTCGATCGGCTTCGCGTTCGGTGAGATCGACGGTCGAGCCGTCGACCAGCACGGTACCGCCTGCCACCGAATGCAGCTCGATGGCGCTGATGCCGAAGAGGTTGCCCGGCGCGTAGTCGACCGAGAGCGCGTCGGTCAGACCGAACAATTGAGACCCGCTCAGCGTCAGCGCGATTCGCTGCTTGCTGCGGCCGGCGAAGTCGATCGTGGCGACCGAGCCGACCTGCACGCCGTCGAGCCGGACGTCGGTCCCCTCCCCGACGCCCGCACCGACTTCGCCGACCAGCAGCACCACCTGGATCTGGTCCGCGGGCTCGCTGTCGGGCACCACCCGCCAGACCAGCACCCCGAGCAGGGCGAGGACGACCGCGAGCACGCCGAGGACGCGAGCACGCAGCGGCCCGACCTCGGTTCCCGGCAGAGCATAGGCAGGCATGGCATCACCCGGTGAACGTGACGGGGGATTGGAATCCCCAGAGCAGGATGGTGGCGACCATGTCGAGCGCGATGATCGCGACCAGGCTCGCCCGAATGGCGCGCCCGGACCCGATGCCGACGCCTTCGGGGCCGCCCGTGGCGAAATAGCCCTGATAGCAATGGATCAGCACGACGGCGATGGCGAAGATCATCACCTTGACGGTCGCGGCGAAGACGTCCCACCCGACCACGAACTGATCGAAGTAGTGGTCGTAGGTTCCGCTCGGCGTTCCGTGGATGGTCGTCACGATCAGGGCACAGGAGGCGTAGCTCAGGATCAGCGCGACCACGAAAGCCGGTGCCACGGCGAAGATTCCGGCGATGACACGGGTGGTGACGACGAACGGCACCGACCGGATGCCGAGGGATTCGAGTGCGTCGATCTCCTCGGAGATGCGCATGGAACCGATCTCCGCGGTCATCCGGCACCCGGCCTGAGCCGCGAACCCGATCCCGGCCGCGATCGGGGCAAGCTCACGGGTCACACCGAAAGCCGAGATGAGACCGCTGAGCTGACCCAGCGACAACAAGTTCAGCGCGCTGAACGCCTCGATGCCGATCGACGCGCCCATGGCCGCGCCGAGCAACAGCATCAGGGGCACCACGCCGCCGCCGATGATCACCGATCCGCGACCCCAGGTCATGTCGGTGACCATGGTGATCGTCTGTCGCCGGTAGCGCATCAGCGTGTAGGGCACCGACGAGAGCACCTGCCAGACGAAGCCGATCACGAAGCCGATCGACTCGATCGGGCCGAGCGGGCGAATGCCGCGACGCCGGAGCCGACCCACCCACCGCAGGCCGACGGGATAGTAGGGAGCGGCGCCCATCAGGCCATCCTCACCGGGAAGAACATGGTGACCACCTGGGTGATCACGGTGTTCAGCACAACGGCCGCGGCGATCGACATCACCACGGCCGCGTTGACCCCGTCGGCGACGCCGCGCGGCCCGCCCTTGGCCTCCAATCCGCGCTGACAGGCGATGACCACGACGAGGAAACCGAAGATCAGCGCCTTGACCAGCGAGACCCACACGTTGATCGAGGTGGTGAAGGCACCGAAGGACTGCCAGTAGCTGCCCGGGGTGACGTTCAACGCCGACACCGCGACCAAGAACCCGGAGCTGATGCCGATGAAGATGATCAAGATGTTGAGCAGCGGCGCGACCAGCATCATGGCCGCGATGCGCGGCACGACCAGCCGCTGCACCGGGTCGATGCCCATCACCCGGAGCGCGTCGACCTCTTCGCGGATGGTCCTGGCCCCCAGGTCGGCGGCGATGGCGGCGGCGCCCGCACCACCGAGCAGCATCGCGGTGGCCATCGGCGCGCCCTGTTTGATCACGCCGAGTCCGCCCGCGGCGCCGATCATCGAATCGGCGCCGAGTTCGGACACGATATTGCCGACTTGCGCGGAAACGATGACACCGAACGGAATGGCCATCAAAATGCTCGGCACCGCGGTGACCCTGATCAGAAACCAAGCCTGCGCGAGAGTTTCGTGCACTTGGAAGCGACCACGAATGGCGTCGTTGGTGCCGATGTAGATCGCCGCGGCGCCCATACGCAATGCGCGCCCGAGCGTCGCCACGCTCGAAAGAACAGTGTCGGAGAAGTTCCGGCGAATTATCCGCCCGGCGCCGACCTGTTCCTCGTCCAGCACGTCCGGGTCACTCGTGCCCGTCGCACCACCGTAAGCCGGTGCAACTTCGCCGTCTCCCCGTGCCATGCCGGTGACCGTACCATATGATTTGGACCACATTCCAGACAGTGGTCCAGATTTCTACAGGCCCCGATCTCGGCGCTCATCGCCCGGTCAGGCCGTCTCCGAGTCGAGAAACCGTTGTGCCGAACTTGCGTCGGTGGTACCGTCCAGACACATGTCCAGCTACGTGTCTCCCTCGGGGTTGTCGACCCCCACCTACGCAGGGGACGATCTATCGAAACCGGGGTATTCGCGATGACCAGCGCCACTGTGGAACCCGTGACTTTCGACCCGTACGACTACGGATTCCATGAGGACCCGTATCCGACTTACCACCGTTTGCGTACCGAGGCCCCGCTTTACCACAATCCCGATCTCGATTTCTGGGCGCTTTCCCGGCATTCCGATGTAATCGCGGCATTCCGGGACAGCAATCGGCTCTCGAGTGCTAATGGCGTGTCCCTCGATCCGGCTGCCTGGGGCCCGCACGCCCATCGGGTGATGTCGTTTCTGGCGATGGACGACCCCCGGCATATGCGGATGCGCAGGCTGGTCTTCAAGGGATTCACCCCGAAGCGTGTCGCCGAGATGGAAGTACGCATCCGGGAGATCACGCTCGAGCATCTCGAGCCCGCGCTCGCGCGCGGCAGCTTCGACTGGATCGACGAGGTCGCGGGCAAGCTGCCGATGGACGTCATCTCCGAACTGATGGGTGTCCCCGAGCCCGATCGCGCCGAGATCCGACGGTTGGCAGATCTCGTGGTGCACCGCGAGGAGGGCATCCTCGATGTGCCCGCCGACGCGATCGATGCCTCGATTCGACTGTTCGGCTACTACGCCGACATGGTCGCGCAGCGCCGCGCCGAGCCCGCCGACGATCTCACCTCGGCGCTGTTGGATGCCGAGATCGACGACGACACCCTCACCGACGAGGAGATCATCGGCTTCATGTTCCTGATGGTTGTCGCCGGAAACGAGACCACCACAAAGCTTTTGGGCAATGCGCTCTACTGGGCGGGCGCCAACCCGGCCGAGTACGCCAAGGTCGTCGCCGAGCCGGCGCTGGTCAGCGACTGGGTGGAGGAGACGCTGCGCTACGACACCTCGAGCCAGATCGTGGCTCGCACCGCCGCGGTCGATCTCGAGTATCACGGCGGCACCATTCCGGCGGGCGCGAAGGTGTTGCTGCTGATCGGCTCCGCCAACCGCGATCCGGCGGCCTTCGACGACGGCGACAGCTACGTCATCGATCGCCACAGCAGCTCCGCGCTGGCCAGCTTCGGCGCGGGCGTGCACTTCTGCCTCGGCGCGCACCTGGCCCGGCTCGAGGCCACCATCGTGCTCGGCGAATTCGCCTCGCGGGTGGCGGCTTTCGACGTCGCCGCCGAGGGCATCGTGCGAGTGCACTCCACGAACGTCCGTGGCTTCGCCAAACTCCCCATCACAGTAGAGGTCAGCTAGTGCCCCGATTCGAACCCCATCCCGAACGCAGGCCCGTCCTGGTCGCCGGTGCCTCCTCCGGCATCGGTGCCGCGACCGCGGTCACACTGGCAGAACTCGGCCATCCGGTGACGCTGGGCGCGCGCCGGGTCGAGCTGTGCGAGGAGATCGCCGACAAGATCCGCGCGGGCGGCGGCACGGCGTACGCGCACCGTCTCGACGTCACCGACGCCGCCTCCGTCGACGAGTTCGTGACGGCCGCCGAGCGCACGCTCGGCCCGACCGAGATCCTCGTCTCCGGCGCGGGCGATATCGAATTCTCACTGGTGAGCGACATGGACCCGGAGCGATTCCTGTTCCAGGTGCAGGTCCATCTGGTCGGCGCGCAACGCCTGATCCACCGGGTACTGCCAGGGATGACGGCGCGCCGACGCGGCGATGTGGTCGTGATCAGCTCCGACTGCGCCGACAACCCGAGGCCACGGACCGGCGCCTACAGCGCGGCGAAGAACGGTCTCGAGGCGATGGTCGGCCAGTTGCGCATGGAACTGGAGGGCAGCGGGATTCGCGCCTCACTGGTGCGCCCCGGCCCCACCCTGACCGGGATGGGCATGGACTCCACCCCCGAGGTCGTCGGGCCGGTGCTGCAGGACTGGCGCGACTGGGGCCTTGCCCGCCACCCCTACATGCTGCGGCCCCAACACCTCGCCGACGCCGTCGCGACCGTTGTCTGCGTCCCCCGTGGCGCCCACATGGTGCTGGTCGAGGTGCAGCCGGAGGCGCCGCTGCGGTCGGCGCCGGAGGACGGTGCGCCATGAGAGTCGTGGTCGACCTGGACCTGTGTCAGGGACACGGGGTCTGCCAGGACGAAGCGCCGGCGGTCTTCACCGTGCCCAAGCGCGGCCTCGTCCAGATCACCGACGCCACCCCGGGCGATGCGCAACGCCAGGCCGTCGAGGCCGCGATCCGCTACTGCCCCACCCGAGCTCTGTCGATCGCCGACGATGGCGATTCCGACTCCACTGCGAAAGGCACAGACTGATGGCAAGTTTCGAGCGGGCCGAACTCGACGAGATGGTTCGGCGTTGGGTCGTGGAAAACCAGCGGTGCGAGGAGAAGGGTGACTGGAAGCCCCTCGCCGAGATGTACACGGTGGACGCGACCTACGGCTGGAACTACGGTCCCAAGCAGGAGTTCATGTCCGTCGGCCGCGACGAGATCCGCGACTACGCCCTCGGCCAGGAGATGCTCGGCCTCGAGGGCTGGACCTATCCCTACCAGGAATTCGTCATCGACGAGCGCAGCGGCACCGTCATCGGCTTCTGGAAGCAGATCAACGAGGGCAAGCGCGCCGACGGTCGCCATTACTCCCCCGAGGGCATCGGCGGCAGCTGGTTCCGCTACGGCGGCGACTTCCAATGGTCGTGGCAGCGGGACTTCTTCGACTTCGGCAACGTCTCGGCGATGTTCCTCGACATGATCACCGACAACGCGCTCTCGCCGGGCATGCACAAGCGCATCGAACGCTCGGTCTCGCGTGACCCGCTGCCCGGCTGGTACCGCATCGGCGAATCGCCCGCTTCCCTGTGGTGACCCCGATGAGCAGGTACGCGGAGTTGTCGAGGGACCAACTGGCCGCACTGGTCCCCGAGCTGCTGCTGTGCGGTCACCTCATCGACCGGTCCGGGATGGCACACACCATCGCCGCCTTCGGCCGCGAGGGGATGACGGCGGTCGCGATCGAGGAGTGGCAACTGGCCAGTCCCATCTACACCCGCCGGATGCAGCGCGCCCTGCGCTTCACCGGCGACAGCGTCGAAACCATCTTCAAGGGGCTACAACTCGACATCGGCGCGCCACCGCAGTTCATGGACTTCCGGTTTCGGGTCGACGACCACGATCACGGCGAGTTCTGGCTCGATCACTGCGGGGCGCTGGCCGATGTGGAACCGATGGGCGAGGAGTTCGTGGTGGCGATGTGCCACGACATCGAGGACCCCACCTTCGACGCGACAGCGCTGGCCACCAATCCGCACGCCCAGGTGCGACCGATCCACCGCCCACCCCGCGCGCCCGCCGACCGGACCCCGGTGTGCGCCTGGACGGTCGTCATCGATCCCGCGCACGTCCCGCCCGAGATCCCCCGCAACGCCGCGCTGCTGGCGAACTCCGTGGCCGCAGGACTCGAGTTGGCCGAGATCGACCCGGGCGAGGAAGGCATGGCCGACTACACCGGGCCGTTGCTCAGCGATCTGCGGTTCGCCGATTTCTCCCGGGCCGCGCTGCGGCGGATGGCCGACGAGATCTGCCTGCAACAGCACCTGCTGACGCTCGGATTCATGGTCGCCATCAACGAACGCGCCGATGCGACGACCGCCCTCGGGATCGGGCGTAAGCAGTTCGCCGGCATCGCCGGACTCACCTCCGAGCGCATCCGTGACTGCCTGAAGCTCGGCCGTGATCCGCACGCTCTCGCCACGGTCCTGCGCCTACATCCGGCGCTGAACCCGCTGAGCTACACCAGTATCGACATCTCGGTCGCGGCATCGGTGGTGCGCCTGCGCTTTCCGCACAGCAGCGGAGCGCGGACCGACGGTGCGTGGCCTTCGATGCTGACGCCCGAGGACCTTCGCCCCCTCGAAGCGCTTGTGCGCGGGGTCGACCCGCGGTTCGTCGCCCGAGTCGCAGGCACCGACCAGCACGGCTGGACCGTCGAGATCGACCTGGGCGAGAAGCCGTTCCGTGAAGCATCCGAGGTGGCGGTGACCCGTTTCAGTACCGGTGCGGGCTTCGCCTTCACCGACCGGGGAAAGCCCCTGCCGCTCACCGTCGTGTGAGAGATCGTCGAGAGAGATTGACATGGCCAACAACTTCGCCGACCTGTTCGAACATTCCGTCGACGCCATGCCCGATCGGATCGCGCTGATTCAGCGCGATCGTCGAGTCACGTTCCGGGAGCTGGACACTCGCGCCAATCAGCTCGCCGACCAGCTGGCCGAGTCGGGTGTAGGTCACGGCACGCACGTCGGATTCCAGATGCACAACAGCATCGAAACCATGGAGACGTTGATCGCCTGCTTCAAGCTGGCGGCCGTCCCGATCAATATCAACTACCGGTACGGCCCGACCGAGCTGGCCTATGTCTACGACAACGCCGATCTCGAAGTGCTGCTGTACCACGCCTGTTACGCCGAGACCGTGCACGCGGCCCTCGCGCTCGCGCCGAAGGTTCGGGTGTCGATCTGCGTCGACGACGACCGCCGCGACGCCTCGTCGGTGCCGGGCGCGATCCGGTACGAACAGCTCGTCGCGGCCGGTGAGCCGCAGCGCCCGGCGGTCACTCGCACAGCGGACGACCTGTTCATGATGTACACCGGCGGCACCACCGGCATGCCCAAGGGCGTCATGTGGCGACAGGAGGACATGTGGCGCGTCCTGGGCGGCGGCATCGATTTCTACACCGGTGAACCGGTGCGCGACGAATACCAGCAGTCCGCGACCGGTGCGCAGGGGGTACCCAGCATCTGGTTCGTGCTCCCGCCGCTGATTCACGCCGCCGCCATGATGCCCACCTTCAACGCCCTGTGGTCGGGCAACACCGTGCTGTTCGAGCCGCGTTTCGATCCGGCCCAGATCTGGCAGTCCGTGGCCACCCACCGCCCGCACGTCATGGTCATCACCGGCGACGCGATGGCTCGACCGCTCATCGATGCCTTCGACGCGGACCCGGTCGACGCGGCCTCGCTGCTCGTCATCGCCTCGGGAGCCGCGCTGCTGTCGCAACCGGTGAAGAACGCGCTGCTGGAGAAGTTCCCGACGTCGATGGTGTCGGACTCGATCGGGTCGTCCGAAACCGGTTTCGGCGGTATCGGTTTCGCGCAGAAGGACGACGATCCGGCGCGCGGCCCCCGGGTACAGACCGGGCGCGGCGCGGTGGTCGTCGACGAGGACGGTCGACCCGTCGCCCCCGGTGAGGAGGGTTGGCTGGCCAAGACGGGCGCGGTGCCGCTCGGCTACTACAACGATCCCGAACGCACGGACCGGCTCTTCAAGTCGGTGGACGGGGTCCGCATCGTGGTCACCGACGACCGGGCCCGCGCCGAGACCGACGGCTCGATCACCCTGATCGGTCGCGGCAACATGGTGATCAACACCGGCGGGGAGAAGGTGTTCCCCGAGGAGGTCGAGGCCGTCGTCAAGTCCCACGACGCGGTCTACGACGCGGTGGTCATCGGCGTCCCCCACGAGCGGTGGGGCCAACAGGTCGCGGCGATCATCTCGGTCGCCTCCGATCGCACCGTGGACTTCGATGCCGTCCGCGCCCACCTCCGTCCCCACCTCGCCGGATACAAGATCCCCAAGCGCATCTGGATCGCGGAGTCCATCTCCCGCTCCCCCAGCGGCAAACCCGACTATCGCTGGGCCAAGGAATACGTCACCGAGCGCGCCCCCGACCATCGGTCCGACTGAGTGAACGCTTCACGGCGTCGGTGACCCTGGGACCTCTTGCCCCACAAGAGGTGCCACCCGACTACGCAGGCGGAGCGAAGTCCGCTCCGCCTGCGCGGGTCAGACGACCTTGGCCTCGATCAGCAGGTTCCAGATCTCGCCCTGGTCGACGACCTCGACACCGAGCTTCTCCGCCTTCGCCAGCTTGCTGTCACCGACTCCCGCGCCGGTGATGAGCATGTCGGTGTTGGCCGAGACCGAGGAGGCCGCGGTCGCTCCCGCCTGTTCACACAGTCGTTGGAACGTCGGCCGCGCCACTTTCTCCCCGGAGCGAGGGTCGCTGATAGCGCCGGTGATCACCACCGTTTTGCCCTCGAGGGGCGCGCCTGCCGCGATGACCGGCGGCAGGTCCTCCTCGCGCACGTCGAGGCAGACACCGAGTTCGCGCAGGCGATCCAGTTCCGGACGCAACCGCGTCAGATGCGCGACCAGGGACGCCGCGACCTTCGGGCCGATGTCCTCCACCGCCACGAGCCGCTCCTCACCCGCGTCGGCCACGTCCTCCAGGGAGCCGAAGCCCGACCGGGCCAGTCGCGCGGCGGTGCCGTCGGAGGCCATCGGGATGGCCAGGCCGATCAGGGCCCGGCGCAGGCCCACCTGGCGGCTGGCGTCGATCGAATCGATCATGCGCGCCGCGGAGATCTCGCCGATGCGGTCGAATTCGAGCAGTCGCTCCTTGGTCAGGGTGTAGAAGTCCGACGGGTGTTCGAGAATGCCCGCCTCGGCGAGGCGTTCGATCCACACTCCCCCGATGGCGTCGATGTCGGCTGCCGCGCGCGAGGCCCAGTGGATCAGCCTGCGCACTGTCTGCGCGGGACAGGCCACGTTGGTGCAGAACAGCTCTCGGCTGTTGCCCTGCTCGGTGACCGGCTGCCCGCACGAGGGGCAGACGGTGGGCGAGACGATCTCGATCTCCTCGCCGGTGCGCTTGGCGGCGTCGAGCACTCCGGCCACGAACGGGATGACATCACCCGCGCGACGCACCAGTACCGTGTCGCCGACCTTGATGTCGCGGGCGCGGATCACCTCCTGGTTCGCCAGGGTCGCCTTGGTGACCGTGGTGCCGCCGACGAAGACCGGCTCGAGCCACGCGACGGGGACGATCTTGCCCGTCTTGCCGACGTCCCAGATCACCTCGCGCAGCAGGGTGGTCTTCTCCTCGGCGGCGAACTTGAACGCCAGCGCACCACGGGGGGAGTTCGATCGGGTGCCTGCCGCCGCGTAGGCATCGCGGTCGGCCAGTCGCAGTACGGCGCCGTCGATGTCGTAGTCCAGGTCGTTGCGACCCTGCTCGATCTCGGTGATCGCCGCCTGCGCCCGCGCGGCGTCGGCGCACAGCCGCATCTGCGCACCCGCGACCCCGATCGCACGCAACCCTTCCCCCAGGTCGTGCGCGGCGTCGTCGGCAGAGGTGTCCAGATCGAAGCCGAAGAACTGTAGGCGTCGCTCGGCCACGGTGGCCGGGTCCTTCGCGCGCAGGGTGCCCGCCGCCGCATTGCGCGGATTGATCAGCGGCTTGTCCGGATGCGCGGCGTTGTAGGCGAGAAAGGTCGACCGCAACATCACCGCCTCACCACGCACCTCGACGCGGCCGGGCAGGTCGATCCGCTCGGGAACCCCGTCGACGAGGGCACGGACCAGCGGGGTCACGTCGTCACCGGTGGTGCCGTCGCCGCGGGTGACCGCCCTGGCCAGCCGACCGTTCTCGAAGACCAGAGCCAGCGACAACCCGTCGAGCTTCGGCATCACGACCACCGACTGACCCGGGAACCGACCGAAGAACGCCTCGACCTGCTCCGGCTTGGTCGCCTTCTCCAGCGAGAGCATCGGCCGCGAATGCCGCACCGGGGCGTGCAGCACCGAGGGCGCACCGACCTGCTCGAGCGGATTCGGGTCCGGCGCGAGGTCGGGATGCGCCTCGATCAGGGCCCGCAGCTCGTCTTCGATCGCGTCGAATTCAGCGTCGGCGACCAGCGGAGCCCCCTGGTAATAGGCGTCGCGCAGCGCCACCATCCGGTCGGCGAGTTCTTGGATACGTTCCCCTGTTTCCACAGCCGAGACGCTACCGATACCCACCGACAACAAGGCCAGGTGCCACGCTGCGTGGCCGACCGAAACTCCCGGGCGGCCGAGAACGACTGTCCTACTTCGCGTCGCCGTAGCACTGGACCACCGCGGTGGTGAACGGGAACCGGACCGGCGTCTGTCCGAAGGCGATCCGGCCCGCCGTGTCGGCGGCGGTGGCGATCGCTTCGGCCACCGTCGCGGCTTCCTCGGTCGGGCAGTGCACGATCACCTCGTCGTGTTGGAAGAACACCAGTTCCGCGCGAAGCTCGCGGATCGCGTGCCGGATGCCCGCCAGGACCAGCAGTGCCCAGTCGGCGGCGCTGCCCTGCACCACGAAGTTGCGGGTGAAGCGGCCGCGGGCGCGGGCGGCGGAATCGGTGCGCGTGTCCTGAGGCGCGTCGGTGTCGTCGAGCGCGACCGACAACGGCGTGCAGGTGCGCCCCAACCAGGTGCGCACCAGTCGGCCTTCCTCGCCGGCGCGCGCCGCGTCGTCGACGTAGGCCACCGCGGCCGGGTAGCGCCGACGCAGACCCGCGAGATGAGTCAGGGCGTCACCAGAGGTCTGCCCGTAGATGGCGCCGAGCAGTGCGATCTTGGCCTGATCGCGATCGCCGCCGAAGCCGCGGGCCGCCAGGTCCGCGTACAGGTCTTCGCCACGACCCGCCGCCTCCATCAACCCTGGATCGCGCGAGATCGCCGCGAGGATCCTCGGCTCCATCTGGTCGGCGTCGGCGACCACCAGCGACCATCCCGGATCGGCCCGGATCGCCTGCCGAATCACCTTCGGAATCTGCAGTGCACCACCACCATTGGTGGTCCAGCGCCCCGATACGGTGCCGCCCGGCAGGTATTCGGGGCGGAAGCGACCACCGTGCACCCACTGCTCGAGCCAGGACCAGCCGTGCGCGGTGTAGAGGCGGTACAGCGATTTGTAGGCCAGCAACGGAGCGACGGCCGGGTGGTCGATCTGCTGGAGCTCCCATTTCCTGGTGGAGGACAACAGGATTCCGGCGCGGCCGAAAGCCCTGATGATGTCGGCGGGCAGGTCGGGACGCACCCGAACTCCGGTCCCGAACGCCCGCGACACCTCGTCGGCCAGTTCCGCCATCCGGCGAGGCTCCGATCCACCCGGAAACCGCTCTCCCAGCATCGAATCCAACAATTCGCGGTGCACATCGGCGCGCCACGGAATGCCGAGCTGCCCCATGTCGACAGCGACGAGCATGCCCGCCGATTCGGCGGCGAGCAGCAGCCGCATGCGTTCCGGGTGTTCGGCCCGCGTCGTGCGGGCGACCTGTCCGGCGTAGACCGCCAGCAGCGCGGTGAACTCGTCGACCCCCGGCGGCAGCGGGACCGGGCCCGATTCGAACAGCGACGGCTGGGTCTCGGCGGCTCGCACCGGCGCATCCGGCGGAACGGCCAGGTTGTGCAATCGGGCCCACGCCGCCGCCAGCGAGCGCGCCTGACCCGATTGCCCTTCCTCGTGCCCGATCAGCAGCGCCTCCGCCGCCTGCACGTCGTAGCAACGCTCGACCCACACGCCCGCTGCCCACAACGCACGATAGATCTCGGCCGTGGATCGCCATACCCATCGCTCGACATCGGGGCGGGAGCGCACCGCCTCGACAAGCGAGGGTTCGTCGAGGACCGGTCCCGCCGGGTGACCGTCCTGATCGAGCGGACACAATCGAGCGCCGCCGTCGCCCGTCTCCGCTATCGCCCATCTCACCTGCTGGAGTCTGGCACCGGGGTACGACAATCATCGGCACCGCACGCCGACGACCAGCACGGACCGCGAAAACTAGGAAGCGCTCAGGGCGGCGCGTTCTCGATGCGCACGCGAGGGCATCGCCACAGTCAACGCCGCGAGCATCAGGGCGACGGCCGCGATGGCGCCCATCATCATGATGGCGCCACCAAGGCTGTGTGAGGCGAAGAACACCGTGGTCAAGACCGTGAGGCCGACGGCGTTGCCGACCTGTTCGATGGTCGGCAGCACCCCGGAGGCCTCGGTCATCCGCTTCGCGTCCAGCCCGGACAGCATCATCGGTTGCAGTTGCACACCGAACAGCCCGACGCCGAATCCGGCGGCGAACACCGGTCCCGCGCAGAGCAGCGCGTTCGCCACGCCGTCCACCAGGTGCAGATACACCCCGCCCGCGCCGATGCACCCGCCGAACAGCGCGATCCCGGCGGCCAACGCCCAGATATCCCAGCGGGGCACCAGAATCAGCGATCCGATGGCACCGGCGCCCGCCCCCAGCGCGAACAGGGTCATCACCATGCCGGTGAGCAGCGGCGAATAGCCGAGCACATCCTGCATGGTGATCGAGGCGGCGAACACGAACGCGGTGAACAGTCCGAAGAAGGCGCCGACCAGCATCGAGCCGATCCGAAAACCGGGGTTGCCGAACAGGTCCAGGCGCAGGAGGGGGTCGGCGCCGCGCGTGGTGCGGCGGCGCTGCTGGGCGAGGAACACCGCCGTCAGCACGAGACCGGAGCAGGTGACGGCGACGAGGTCGAGCCGCCACCCGTGCTGCTGGATCTGGGCCATGCCCGCGATCAAGGCGAACAGGCCGAGCCCGGACAGCGCGGCACCGACCAGGTCGAGTCGGTGCCGGCCCTCCGGCCTCGACCGGTCCAGGAATTTCCAGGCCAACGCGAACGCGAACACCCCGACCGGCAGGTTGATGAGAAATACCGACCGCCATCCCCACCCACCGATATCGATGGTGAGCAGCACGCCGCCGACGATCGGCCCGAGCATTCCGGCGAACCCGGCCACTCCCCCGTACAGCGCGAAAACCAGCGGATGGCGTTCGCGCGGAAAGCCGGCCGTGAGAATCGCGATCGTCTGGGCCGCCATTCCCGCCCCTGCCGCACCCTGGGCCACCCGGGCGATCACGAGTTCTGTGGCACCACTGGCCGATCCGCACCACACCGAGGCGGCGGTGAAGGCGGCCACCGACATCAGGAACATCTGCCGCCGACCGACCATCGCACCGATCCGGGCAGCGGTGAGCAGGGTGCAGGCGAATGCCAGGGCGTACCCGGAGATCACCAGCAGCTGGGCCGACCGCGAGGCACCGAGGTCGGCGGTCAGGCTCGGCAGCGCGGTGTTCACGATCGTCACATCGATCATCTGCATGAACACCGCGATCAGGCACGCACCGAACGCCAGCCACGCGCCGAGTCCGGGTGCCTCAGCCTTCGCGACCCCGGCTGTTTCACTCACGACACCAGCTCCATCGTGGCTCGCGGAGCCGACATCGACATCTGGGTCGGAAAACTCATCTGCACCATCCGATGCGGGGCGGCCACCTCGAACAGCGCGAAGAACGGCGGCACGACCGACCCGACCATCTTGTCCAGCATCCCGTTCACCTGGTCGAAGCCGGGCCGCAACCGCACCTGCCAACACGGGAACACCCCTGCCGGGCCCGCGTGGACGACTTGCTTCTCCACCCGGACGAGCAACGGCCAGTGCACCGAGTACGCGAGCCACACGTCGATCGTTTCGACCAGCCCGTCGGCGAATTCCAGGCCACGCAGCATTGTCGGCCCCGCGGCTATCGGCATGACATTCGGCGGAAACGGTCCGGGCAGGCCACCGAATTGCAGATGCACGGTGTCGACGAAATTCACTTCCTCGCGCGACACCACCGTCGATCCCAACACTGTCCGCGCGCGATAGCTCTCCGCGTGCAGACGCCCATCGATGCGCCCGATTCGTTGCTCGACCGTCATGACCAGTCCGCGTTCGCGCTGGCTCCTGTCGTCCGGGCTCGCCTCGACTGTCGTGTGGTATCCGCCCCGGTCGTGCACGACGACGTGCGACACCTCGATTCCCCCCGGCTCACCGGAGATGCCGACGTGATATCTCGACTTCTCGCCGTCGGGAATGCCCGGGTCACGAAAGATGGTCGGTACGAATTCTTCTCGGATCATGGGTGCTCCGCGGCGCTGTCGATGATGGTGTCGAATACCGATTTCATAGTGGCCAGGTAGCGGCGCACCGATTCGTGCGCGATCGCGGTATCCGGGAATATGACGCTCAATGTCGTCCGGCCCGGTAGCCGGTTGATCCAGATGAGCGCCTCCTCGGAGGCAGCGCGGTTGGCGAAAACCCCGGCTTTCATGCTGTCGAACAAGGCGTTGCCCAGGAATTCCCTGGCGTCGATGAACGAGATCATCGGGGTCACCCACCCCGGCTCGGCTTTGATTTCGGAATCAGCGGGCAGCAGATCGAGCACACGGTGAAAGGAGGTGGGCGCCAGCAGGAGTCCGCTGTCGTAGGCCCGTTGCGCGATCGTCAGCGCACGGGCGAAGGTGGTGCGCTCGCTGAGCGGGAACGCGACCGGGACGAGCGTCACGTACCAGCCCACCGAATTGTTCTCGGCCGCCGAAGTCCTGGTGCTCACCGGGGTCATGCCGAAGTAGTAGTCCGAACCGACCAGCTCGCGTTCGGCCAGTGCGGCCGCGGCGAACACACCCCCGACGAACTCGGCACCGTTGGCCCGGCAGACCTCGTCGAATCGATCGGCCTCGTCGTCGTCGAACAACACCAGGCTGCGGTGGGCGCTGCGATGGTAGCCGTCGGTCTGCTTGCCCAAATCGAGCGGGAAGACGGGCAACCGGTTGTCGTTGCCGCCCAACAGCGCGAGCCATTTCCTCACCCCCGGCGAGGACAGGCTTTGGGCATCGCTGAACAGCCGCTCGTTGCGGCAGTAGTCGAGATAGCTCGCCGCGGGAGCGAGCGGTTCGGCCTCGTCCCACAGTTGCGCGGCGTAGAGCTGGGCGAAGTCGGCCGCGGACAGGTACTGCCCGAGGCCGTCGGTGTGCAGGTGGTCGACGGCCAGGTACACGGTGGTGGAGTCGCCGTGCTCGATGGTGCCGAAGGTGAAGCAATCCCATTGGAACGGGCCGGGCGTCGTCTTCTCTACGTGTCGGCAGATCGCCGCGGGCTCGTCGATGTAGCCGTAGTCGACCGGCTCGAACTCGATATCGGCCTCGGGCACCAGGTGGCGCCGCACCGCGCCGCCGGGATCCACGGCGAACCAGGTGCGAAAGGTGTCGTGGCGCATCAGGAACGCGTGGATCGCCCGGGTGATCGCGTCACGGTCGAGGTCACCGGTGGGGATCTCCGCGGTCACCAGGCACAGGCCCGAGAACCGGAAGTCGACGCCGCAGTGGCGGTCGGCCAGGCGCAGATACTGCTCCTGCTGCAACGAGGGCGGTGCCGGATGGGCCGGTGCCCCGGCCGCGCGCGCGACCGAATCCGCCGAGGCGAACCAGGTCACGAGCCGACCGGGCGACGGACGCCATTCGTCGATCAAGCCGAAGTCGACCATCAGTGCGATCCCGCCATCGAAACCTCCGAGGGTCGGGCGGCGGTCCACTGTTCGGGCACGCTGGGCGGGGCCGACTCGCCGGTCATCGGTGTTGTCTCCGGAAGTCGCTGCGTGACAGCGGGTTCGGAGGCGAGGATCAGCTCGGCGACCTTCGGGCCCGCCTGTTCCAAGCTGAACGAGCGGCCCATCTGCATCGACATCAGGTCGATGCCGAGCGTCTTGGTGACACGGGCGCCCAGTTCGACTGCCATCAACGAGTCCAGCCCCAGCTCGGGCACCGGCACCGTCATGTCGATCGACTCCACCGGAACCCCCATGACCACGGCGAGTTCGTCGGCCATCTTGCGAGCGATGGCGGGTCCGCGTCTGGTTTCCTCCATCGCGGCCAGTTCCGCACGGAGCTTGGCCAGTTCGGAGGTGTCCTTGGCCGAGGATTGCGCCAGGGCGGCGGTACGGCCGGTGCGCACCAGCTGCGGGAACGTTCCGGTCAGTTTCGCCCAGTCGGTGGGGATGATCGCCGCGTTCGTCACGCCCAGGCGCAGGGTCTGCTCCAGGTAGGCTGTGGCGTCGGCCATGTCGATCGGTCCGAATCCCACCAGGTCCAAATACTTTTCGGCGGTTTCGTCCGATGCCATGCCGCCCGAGGCACCGGACAGGTGACCCCAGCCGATGCACAGTGCGCGCTCGCCCGCGGCGGCCCAGCGCCGGGCCAGTGTCTCGACGGCGACGTTGGCGGCGCAGTAGTTGTACTGACCGTAGATCCCGTACATGGAGCCGCCCGAGGAGCACAGAACGAACATGTCCAGGGCGATGCCGGCATCGGCGACCGCCTGATGGATCACCTGCGCGCCGTGCACTTTGGGGCGATAGACCCGGTCGAGTTCGTCGAGGGACATGCCGGCGAGCCGGTTGTCGGCCACCGCGCCCGCGGCGTGGAACACCGCGCGCAACGGATGGTCGTCGCCGTGTGCGCGCGCGACGATCGCGGCGACGGCGGCGGCGTCGGTCACGTCGGCGTGTTCCTCGATCACCTCGATGCCCACCGCGCGCCACACCTCGAGCTGACGTCGAGCCGTCTCGGTGGCCGCGCCGCTGCGCCCGACCAGCACCAGCCTGCGCGCACCGCGCAGCGCCAGCCAACGACCGATCGCCAGACCGAACCCGCCGAACCCGCCGGTGACGAGATAGCTTCCGGCACTGTCGATGTCGAGTGGCGGCAGATAGGGTCGCACGGGCGGCTGCGGGGCGTCCATCCGCAGGGCCACCCGGCCGACCCGCGAGGACCGCAGTGTCTCCTCGAACGCCTGGCTCACCTCGTGGGTGTCGAACATCTGGTACGGCAGCGGGGTGTAAGCGCCTTGGGTGACCTTCTCGAACACCCGCTGCAGCAGTCGCGACAGCCGTTGCGGACGCACCGCGACCAGCCGGTCGAGGTCCATCGAGTAATAGGCGAGATTCTTGTCGAAGTTGGCCAGTTCCAGCAGGCCGCCGGTGTAGATATCGGCCTTGCCGACCTCGACGATGCGCCCGAATTCGGCTGCGGCGTTGAAGTTCTGGCGCAGTATCTCACCGGGTGCGCTGCTGATGATCACATCGGCGCCGACGCCGTCGGTCAGGGCGAGCACGTCGTCGACGAAGTTGAGCGAACGCGAGTTCACCGCGAAGTCCGCGCCCATCGCGAGCACGTGCTCGCGCCGCTCGGGCGAGCTCGCGGTGCCGATGATGCGGGCGCCGATCGCCTTGGCCACCTGGATGGCCGCGGTGCCGACACCGCCCGCCGCACCGTGGATCAGGACGGTCTCGCCCGGTTCGAGGCGGGCCAGGTCGTGCAGGGCGTATTCGGCCGTGCCGAAGGCGATGGTGCTGGTGCAGTAGCCGGGATCGGTGTCGGGGGGCACGATCACGGCCAGTGCCCGATCGACGACGGCGAATCGGCGCATCATGCCCTTGGACGCCACCGCGACCTTGTCGCCGACCGCGACGTCGGTGACATCGGCGCCGAGCCGCACCACGGTGCCGATGCCCTCCATCCCGGGCACGGTGCCGAAATACGTCGGGGCGAGTTCCCGTTCGCCGAGCAGCCCGATGACCTTGAGCGGATCCTTGTAGTTCAATCCGATCACCGCCATCGCGACCTCGATCTGACCCGCGCCCGGTTCCGGCCGCGGGCACTCACGCCACGCCACCTGCGAGAGCACCCGGGTGCGTGGCATGTCGAGCTCGAAGTTCGTCGCCGGATCGGCCAACGGATGCGACGTCTCCAGCTCTTCGATGCGATCGGGCAGCGGCTTGGTCACCACGGGCGCCCAGCGTTTACCGTCGCGCAGCAGCACCTCGTCGCTGTTGTCGAGGGTGAAGGCGCCGGGCACACCGAGTTCGGTGACGAGTTCGGCGATGGTGGTGCCGGGCTCGGTGTCGACCAGCCGCCAGCGCAGCGGGGTCTGTTCGTTGAGCAGCACCCGGCGGCCACCGGCGAGGGCGGCCTGGCGCGGGTCCGGCGCGACATCGCCACCGGCGATCACGAACGCGGATTCGGTCACCAACGTGGCATGGACCTTGCCGTCGCCGAAGGTGATCTGCGGGGCGGCGCCTTCCACGGTCGGGGTGACGTACTCCGAGGCAGCGACCGCGAGGCGCTTGAGCGTCCACAAATCGGCGACGTCGTCGGTGCCCGCGCCGACCACCACACAGACGTGGGTGCGCTGCGTGTCGTCGGCCTTCGCCGCCGCCAGGATCGCGACCAGATCGGTCTCCAGGTCGTCGCTGGTCGGGTCGACGAGCAACACCCGTGAGCCAGGGATCGCAGCGGCGAGTTCCGCGGTACGCGGACTGTGACCGAGCCCGACGATCACGGTGGACACCGACCCGGCTTCGGCGAGCGCCGCGGGGTCGATCGGGTCGCGCTCTTCGTGCGTCTCGGTGTAGTAGAAGTCGGCCATCCGGTGCAGCGGACTGTCACCTGGCTTGAGCGCGCCGATCTGCAGACCGGTCAGCCGTGCGACCAGCTTTCGGTCCCGGTCGAGCAGGTCGACATCGGCGCGCAGGCGGGCGCCGGGGTCGCGTCGGGCGATGACGGTGATCTCGGCGGGGAGTTCGGCGAGCAGCCGCACCGCGTTCACCCCGACGGGCACCATGACGCCCTCGTTGATCCGCTCATCGGTGAAAAGCATCGCCGCGCATTGCATCGCGGCGTCGACGACCGCCGGATGCGCCAGATGCCGCGAGCCTTCGGCGATGCTGCCGTCGACGGTGGCCACCACCACATCGCGGCCGACGCGCACCGAGGTCACCCGCTGGAACGTCGGACCGTATTGCAGGCCGGCCGAGGCCAAACCGGCGTAGAACATCGCCGGGTCGACATCGACACCGATCTCGACGGTGGGCACCTCGACTTCTGTCTGTTCGTGGCTGCCGGTCAATGTGCGCCCCGTCGAGTGCACGGTCCACGCCGTACCGGTCGCGCTACGCGACCTGATCATGAAGCGGCCGCTGGCTTCCTCGACACTCATCGCCACCAGCGGCACATCGGGGGCACCCATGATCAGCGGCGCGACGAACCGAACCCCCTCCAGCGCCACCTGTTTGCTGCCGATCCGCTGCGCGGTGGCACTCAACGCCGCATCCAGATACGCCGCACCCGGCATGATCTTGACGCCGTTGACCACGTGGTCGACCAACCACGGAAGCAGTTCGGTGCCCACTTGGAGCAGCCACTCGGGGCGCCCCTCCACATCCGGGTCGCCGAGCATCGCGTGGCCGTCGGGCGTGCCGAGCCGAGCCTGCTCGAACAGCGGCAGCGCCGAGTGCAGACGGGTGCGCTGCCAGGGATAGCGCGGCAACGGCACGTGCGCGGTGGCACCCCGGTCCGCCGGGAACAACAGGTCACGGTCGAGCACACCGGCGGCGTGCAGACCGATGAGCGTGCGCCGGACACTGTCGGAGTCGGTCTGCTCGCGGTCGAGCGTGGGCACCGTGGTGCCGTTCACGTCCGCGTCGACCAGCGCCTCGCGGATATTTCCCGACAGCACCGGGTGGGGGCCGACCTCGAGAAAGACCCGGTTGCCCGCGCCGATCAGGTTCGCGACGGCGGCGAAGAATCGCACAGGCTGACGGACGTTCGACCACCAGTACTCAGCGTTCCAGTCGCCCTCGGTGACGAGCTCTCCGGTCACCGAGGAATACAGCGGCACCGTCGGAGTCCGCGGCGCCAGATCCGCCAGCGCCGCGAGCAATTCGTCGCGGATCGGCTCCATCAACCGGCTGTGGTAGGGCACCTCGACGCGCAGTCGACGCGCGAAGATGCCGTCCTCGGTGAGCTTTTCGGCGATCTCGTCGAGGCGATCGACATCACCGGACAGTGTCGAGGAGGTGGGGCTGTTGATCGCCGCGATGTCGACGCGCGGGTCGTCGGCGATGAGCGCCTCGGCCTGGTCCTTGGTCATGCCGACGGCGAGCATCCCGCCGGTCCCGGCGGTCGTGGCCTGCAATCGCGCGCGGTGGAAGGCCACGCGCACCGCCTCGCGCAGCGACAGCATGCCGCTCACGTACGCGGCCGACACCTCACCCACACTGTGTCCGACGATGGCCGCGGGGACGATGCCGTATTCGGCCAGCTCGCGCACCAGGCCCACTTGGACGAGGAAGTTCGCGGGTTGGGCGACCTCGGTGCGGGTGACGCGGGACTCGTCCTCGGGCTTGCGCAATTCCTCGATGATCGACCAGCCCGCGATCGCGCGGAACTCCGTGTCGATCTCGGCGGCGGTGTCGGCGAACACCCCACCGGCCGCGAGCAGTTCGCGTGCCATCCGCCAGTGCTGGGGCCCCATTCCCGAGAACACGAACACCGGCTCGGCGGCGCCGGAGGAGACCGTGCGGGCGGCGTCGCGGCCGGTGCCCGACGCGTACTCGCGCAGTGCGCCGACCAACTCGTCGGTGTCGCCGTCGAGGAGCACCCCGGTGCGGAACGGGTGCTGCGCCATCCGGGTCCACGCCGCTTCGGCCAGCCGATCCGGGTCGGCCCCCGCCGTGATCAGATCCGCGAACCTGCCCGCCAAGTCGCGCGCGGCAGCGGTGCTGCGGGCCGAGATGGGCAGAATACCGAGGTGACGGGCCGGTTCGGTCGACGATTCGGGCGCGCGGAATTCCTGCAGAATCGCGTGGGCGTTGGTGCCGCCGTAGCCGAAACCGTTGACCGCCACCGACATCGGCGCCGCATCGGCAGGCAGCGGTTGGGTCTCGGTCTGCACGTGCAGGCCCAGCTCGTCGAACGGGATGTCGGGATTCGGATTGTTCAGCCAGCCCTGCGGCGGCAGAGTTCGATGTCGCAGGGCGAGTGCGGCTTTGATCACGCTGGCCACGCCTGCGGCGGCTTCGGTGTGGCCGATCGTCGCCTTCACCGAGCCGACGCCGATGGTCCCCGTGCGCCCGGACGGCGACCCGAACACCCGGCCGAGAGCGCGCAATTCGACCGGATCGCCGACCAGCGTTCCGGTGCCGTGTGCCTCCAGGTAGGTGATCTCGTCGGGTGCAAGGCCCGAGCGTTCGCAGACAGTGCGGGCCAACGCCTCTTGCGAGTCGACATTGGGCACGGTGATCGCGGTGGTGCGACCGTCCTGGTTCGAGCCGGTGGCCTTGATCACCGCGTAGACGCGGTCACCGTCTCGCACAGCGTCATCGAGCTTCTTCAACACCACCATTCCGGCGCCCTCGCCGCGACCGTAGCCGTCGGCGGACGCGTCGAAGGATTTGCAGCGACCGTCGGTGGCCAGAAAGCCGCCCTTGCACATGAGCACGAACGTCTCCGGCTGCAACATCACGTTCACGCCGCCCGCTACCGCGACCCGGCAGTCGTCGTTGTCGAGGGCCTGACAGGCCAGGTGCAGCGCGACCAGCGACGAGGAGCAGGCGGTGTCGACCGTGATCGCCGGGCCCACCAGGTTCAGCGCGTAGGCGATCCGATTGGACAGCATCGTGTAGGACGCGCTGGCCGGGGTGTGCATGTCGGTGTGGAACAGCGCGGGACCGACCACGCCGATGACCGACTGGTCGACGACGAAGCCGCCCACATAGACCCCGACCTGTCCGCCCGACGAACGCCCGGCGATCCCGGCATCGTCGAGAGCCTCCCAGGTCACCTCGAGCATCAGCCGTTGCTGTGGGTCGAGCACAGTGGCTTCGCGCGGCGATATCCCGAAGAAGTCGGGGTCGAACTCCCACGGATCGGTGGTCATGAAGGCGCCGTGCCTGGTGTAACTGCGCCCCGGTGTCCGCGGCTCTGGATCGTAGTAGCGACGCCAATCCCAGCGGTCGGCAGGCATCTCCACGACCCCGTCGCGCTTGTCGACGATAAAGTCCCAGAACGATTCCGGGGAATCGATTCCGCCCGCGAACCGACATCCGATTCCGACAATGGCAATATCCGACACGCGATTTCCTCCGCTTCGACCGGCCTGTGACACTGACCGTTGATGCCAACGTAGAAGCCGACCATCGTGGCGATCGTCCGATTACCGACCTCTGGAATTTCGGACGAGTGATTCCGCAGTCCCCTGTGATCGGACCCATATCGCAAAGTAACGGCTCACAACACTGTCGTGGGAATCGTTGTGACCGGCAGCAACATTGACGGGTAGCGACCGAAAAGACCATCGACAGTGACAGGTTCGACACCGTCGCGAGCAGTTGGGAGTCGAATGTGTTCGCCGAGTTGACCCAGTGGGCAGACACCGTCGTGCGTCGGCGATATCTGGTGATCACGGTGATGGTGACCGGATTGCTGGCACTGGGAACCTACGGGCTCGGCCTCGGCGCGGATCTGAGTTCGAAGGGGTTCGACGATCCGTCCTCGGAATCGGTTCGCGCGGCGCAGGTACGCGACAACGCCTTCGGCCGCGATCACAGCAGCGACGTGCTCCTGCTGGTCCGCGCGCCCGAGGGCGCCACGATCGACGACCCGGCCTTCGCCGAGAAGGTCGTGGCGGGACTCAACCGCCTGCCGCAGCGTTTCCCGGACGAGATCGACCGGATCAACGGCGCGTATTGGCCGACCGATACCGGCGCGGCGCTTCCTGACGTCTTCGGCTCACCCGCACGAGATCACGCGTTCGCCTCGGTCGCGATCAGCGGCCACGATCCCACCGAGCAGGGCCGCAACTTCCGCAGGATCGCCGAGGAATTCGTGATCGACGGGGTCGATGTCGAACTCGCCGGCGGGCAGCCGGTCGCGCTCGCGTTGAACGACACCATGGTCCAGGACCAGCGCCGGGTGGAGTTGTTCGCCATCCCGCTGGTCGGGGTCCTGCTGTTCTTCCTGTTCGGTGGCGTGGTGGCCGCGGCGTTGCCACTGATCATCGGCGGACTCACCATGCTCGGCGCGTGGGGCCTGCTGCGCTGCCTCACCGCGGTCACCGAGGTCAATTCCTTCGTCTCCCCGGTGGTTTCGATGATCGGGCTGGGCCTGGCGATCGACTACGGGCTGTTCGTGCTCAGCCGGTTCCGCGAGGAACTCGCCGACGGCCGCACCGTCGACGACGCGGTCCGGCGTTCGGTGACCACGGCGGGGCGCACGGTGTTGTTCTCGGCCTTGATCGTCGTGGTCGCGGCAGCCGGCATTCTGGTGTTCCCCCAGGGCTTTCTGCGGTCGTTCGCCTACGGCGCCATCATCACCATTTCGCTGGCCGCGTTGACCTCGATCACCCTGCTGCCCGCGATGCTGGCCGTGCTGGGCGAACGCGTCGACCGGCTCGGCGTCGACTGGTTCCGCAAACCGGTCGCGAGTGACCGCGTCCCCGACAACCGGTGGGGCCGATTCGCCGCCGGTGTCATGAAACGTCCACTGGTGGTGGCGATTCCGATCTGCCTGGGCCTGCTGCTGCTCATCGTCCCGATCCAGAATCTGACCTTCGGCTCCATCAACGAGCGCTTCCTCCCGCCTGCACATCCCACGCGCATGGCCCAGCAGCACTTCGACGAACTGTTCCCACTGCGCCAGATCGACCCGATCGACCTGGTCATCGTCACCTTCGACCCCACGACCGCCGAGACCGTCCGCGCCGACGCCAACCACGCCCCCGGCCTCGGCGCGCCCTTCGCCGAGCCGATGCAGTCGCCGTTCCAACCCCAGGTTCTCACCACCCACACCGTGCTCGCCAGTTCCGACGACGCCGAGGCGACCGTCGACTATCTGCGTTCGATGCCACTGCCGCCCGGCACGACACTGATGGTCGGGGGGAATCCCGCCGTGGAGAAGGACAGTATCGACGCACTGGTCGAGCGGATGCCGCTGATGATCGCGTTCGTCTTCCTGGCCAGTACGCTGCTGATGGCGCTGACCTTCGGTTCGCTGATCCTGCCGCTCAAAGCGGCCGCATTGAACCTGCTCGGGCTCGGCGCCACCCTCGGCGTGCTGACATGGGTCTTCATCGATGGGCACGGCGCGGGGTTGCTCGGCTTCACCCCGCAACCCATCATGTCCCTGGTCCTGGTCGTCATCGTGTCGGTGGTCTACGGGCTGTCGACCGACTACGAGGTCTTCCTGCTGTCTCGCATCGTCGAAGCCAGGGCGGCGGGAGCCTCCACCACCGAAGCGGTGCAGGCGGGAATCGCCCGTACGGGCCGCATCATCACCGCGGCCGCGCTGATCCTGCTGGTGGTCACCGGCGCGTTCGCGTTGTCGGATCTGCTGATGATGCAGTACATCGCCCTCGGCATGGTCACCGCGCTGTTCATCGACGCCACCATCCTGCGGATGCTGCTGGTGCCCGCATCCATGCGCTTGCTCGGGGACGCCTGCTGGTGGGCGCCGAGGTGGCTCACACGCCTGCAGCCCACTCCCGAACACGAACTTCTCGCCCACTCGACACCTTCCGGAGCTGCTCCGACGCCAGTGCGCGGCGACCGGGACTGACCCGCGGAGTACCACCATGAAAGTACGGAGCGGCACCGTCGAGGTGCCCGCCGCACCCGTCCGCGCGCTACCCGCTTTCGCGTGGCGCGAGGTGTCGCTTGTCGCGGCCGTGGCCGCGACACTGTTCCTCGCCAGGATCGAGCGCTACCGCATCGGCGGCGACGAACTGTATTTTCTCGCGGCCGGGCGACATCCGTCGGTGAGCTACGCCGACCAGGGCCCGCTGGTTCCACTGCTGGCGGCACTGTCGGACCACCTCGCGCCGGGATCCACCGCCGTCCTGCGGTTGCCCGCGCTGCTGTTCACGGTGCTGGCCATCGTGCTCAGCGCGGTGATGGCCAGGGAGTTCGGCGGCGGACGACTCCCCCAGACCGTCGCCGCGCTCGCCTACGCGACCACTCCGACGGCGGTGATGCAATCGGCGATGCTGAGCACCTTCGCCCTCGACATCACCTTGACGGCGGTGCTCGCGTGGCTGCTGATCCGCTGGGTACGGACACGCGAGGACTACCTACTGGTGGCCGCGGGGTTCGTCGCCGCGGTCGACTTCCAGGTCAAATGGCTGATTCCGGTCATCTGGGCGATGCTCGCCCTCGGTGTGGCCGTGTTCGGGCCGCGCGAGATGCTGCGTCGGCCCGCGTGGTGGCTGGGCGCGGGCCTACTCGCCGGGTCGGCTGTCCCGATTCTGTTGTGGCAGCACAGCCATGGCTGGCCGCAGTTGGCGATGGGCGCGGTCGTGCGCGACGAGCAACTCGCCACCGCCGGGTTGACGGCGGTGCCGTGGACGTTGGTCCAGGTCACCGGCGCGGGCGGGCTGCTGCTGATCGCCGGGATGTGGGCGGGCCTGCGCGCCGAGCGATTCCGGCCGTACTACTTCCTGATTCCGATGATCGCGCTCGGTCTCGGCGCGGTGGTGCTCGCGGGTCTGCGCCCCTATTTCGTCGCCGGTGCGTTTCCCGGCCTGTTCGCGGCGGGCGCGGTGTATCTGGCAGACCGTGGATTCTCCCGGCTCGGGGCGATCATCGGCGGTTGCCTCGGCGCACTCGCGACCGCGATCTGTGTCGCGCTCGTCGTCGTCCTGCCCTTACCGGACTCGGCACTGCGACAGTCCACCGACGACTATTCACAAATCCACGCGCGCAGTCTGCTTTTCGGGCTGGACGGTTGGGACGAGCTGGTCACCGCGGTGGCCGAGACCTACGACCGGGTACCGCCGCGGCAGCGCGAGGGCTTGGTGATCGTGACCCAGAACTATTGGCAGGCAGCCGCACTCGACGACCTCGGGCCCGCCGCCGGTCTGCCCGCGGTGTTCAGCCCGAACCGCGGCTACGGCTATTTCGGCACACCACCCGACACCGCCACCACGATGCTCTACGTCGGGGTCGACGATCCGGGCACCGTGCTGCGCACTCGCTTCACCCAGACCACCCTGCTGACCCACATCGACGAGACGCTCGGCTTTCCCGGTGTGAACCGCAACGTCGCGGTGTGGCTGTGCGAGGGGCCGAGCGAACCGTGGTCGGTCCTGTGGCCGGATGCCAGGCAGCTGCGGTTCGTCGACGGGACGAGCCGCCATGGGCGATAGCGACGACGGAGCGAGCGGAGACAAGACAGTGGTGAATTCGACGATGCGGCGACTGGCACTCGCGGTGGCACTGGTCGCCACCGGCCTGCCCGTCGTCGCGACCGCGCAGGCGGCCCCGGACCTGATCGCCGCCCGAGCCATGGCTTCCGCGCTACCGGCACCGAACGGCTCGTTCGCGGTCGCGGCGGCCGCCAACGGCCCCGGCACGGTGATCGACCTGACCGTGCACTCGGCGGCGATGAACCGCCCGGTCACCGTCGCGGTCATTCCCGCTGCCGATCCCGAAGCACCTGCGGGCTCGCTGTACCTGATCAACGGGGTGGACGGTGGCACCGACACCTCCGACTGGCGGGAGGGCAGCAACTGGTTCACCAAAACCGACGCCGTCGAATTCTTCGGCACCGCGCAGGCGAACGTGGTGATGCCCATCGGAGGTGCGGGCACCTTCTACACCGACTGGCAGGCCGACGATCCGGGCACCGGACGTAATCGCTGGCTGACGTTCCTCACCGCCGAACTGCCGCCGATCATCGACTCGGCCTTCCACGGCACCGGGCGCGACGCGGTCGCCGGCTTGTCGATGGCCAGCGCGGCCGTGTTCCGGATGGCGCAGGAAGCACCCCGACGATTCCGGATGGTCGGCTCCTTCAGCGGTTGCGTCCAGACCGACAACCCGGCAGGCCAGGCGATGGTGGCCTCGATCGTCACGGCACGGCGCGGCAATCCGCTGAATATGTGGGGGCCGCCCGGTGATCCGGACTGGGCGGCCAACGACGCGATCCGCAACGCCGAGAAACTGCGTGGGGTGCAGGTGTACGTCAGTACCGGCAACGGGCTGCCCGGCCCACTGGATACTCTGGCCGGGCCCGGTATTCACCACAATCCGGTGAAACTCGCCGATCAACTGCTCATCGGTGGCGTTCTCGACGGGATCACGGTCGTGTGCACCGCCTTGCTGCGCACCCGGTTGGCCGAGTTGAACATCCCGGCCACCTTCGATTTCCGGGCGGCGGGCACCCACTCCTGGGGGTACTGGGAGCAGGACATGCACACCTACTGGGAACGTGCCGCCGCATTGCTCGTCCCGTAGACGGACTTGCCGGGACGAACAGCAAAGAAATCGCTTTCGGTCAGGTGTGTACAACTCACCAACGCACTGTTATGGGGCCCATGGCCGCACACAGGAAATATTATTCACCGCGACAGCGACCAGTTTTCGTAATATTTTCACTAGAATCATCACGGCCCCCAGCGGTCACATCGATTCACGTATTCCGATGTGCCGAAACCCGATCCGCCTGCTCATCGATGCGCTTTCGCTGCTGCGGAAAGTTGGCAACTCGACCACCAGCACACCGTCGGGTGCAGAAAAGGACCACCGATGCCACCGAAACCCGTCGACCGGCGAATCCGGCCGAAGCAGGAGCGCGCGAAGGCGACCCGGGAACATATTCTCGACACCGCGGCGAAGTTGTTCGGTGAACGAGGAATCGACAACACCTCCACCAATGTCATCGCGGCCCAGGCGAACATCAGCATCGGAACCCTGTACCGGTACTTTCCGGAGCGGTCCTACCTCGTCGACGAACTCCTCGATCGGCTCATCGCCGACGTCGAGCAGGAGTTCACCCAGCACGTGTTCAGCATGCCCGCGGCGACGCCACCGAAAAACAGCGACGACTACGTCACGGTCGCGACCGAGATCCTCGATGTCTTCGCCGAAGCGCTGATCGCCGAGGCGGATCTGGTTCGCGCACTCGTGGGCAACGTGCGGTTCTACAGCAGCGGGCTTCCCGAACTCGAACCCCGACTGCGAATGCTGGTGAAGCTCATAGTGATCCAGTTCGTCGGTCCCGGCAGCGACCGCGATCACGAGATGATGTCCTGGGTTCTGGTCAACACCGGTTTCGCCGCGGTGTTGCGCGCCTCGGCCGAGGATGTGTCCGACGCTGAGCGCGCCACCGCTATCGCCATGACCGCCCGGATGATCGGTACCTGGCTGTACGACGAGATGCAGCGCCACGAATAGTCCGCTCGCGCAGGACTACACGGGCACCTCGTCGCGGGCTTGCAGATCGGCGAGTACCCAGCGCAGCAGTTGTTCGGCGCGGATGCGCTGCCAACCCAGCGTCGCGTGCGGACTGAATCGGGCCTCCTCGAACAACGCGACCAGTTCGTGTGCACCGTCGTCGTGCAGCACACCGCTGTCGAACGCTCGCTCCAAGACTTCTCGGGGTGTGTCCGAGATCAGCGGCGCCGCAGCGCGATCCGCGGCCAACCCGGCCTCCATCGCCAGATAGCAGGCGATCACGGCGGTGCGCGGATCCTGGCCGGGTGCGTTCATCGCGGCCAGGCCCATCTCCGCTGCCCTGGTCAGCGAGTCGACCGTGTTCGACGCCTCCTGCTCGGCCGTCTCCACCTCGTCGACCAGGGGCAGCCGCCGCCGTCCGGCGACGGTGACGCCGATCAGACCGACCAGCGCGATCCCGATCAGCACGACGGCCAGCCCCGCGGTCCCCAGCAGCGCCATCCCGCTGAGGCGCGACGAGTCGACCGCCGAGTCGACCACGTGCACGTCGACCTCGGCCGCAACCGCTGGTTCCCCGGCTTTCACCGCCGACATCGGTGTCACCGAAGACGTCTGGCGCCGGGCGCCGGGCAAGACGAACAGCATGGCGATACCGACCGCGAACGTCAGCGCGACAGCACTGAGCGCTACCGGAGCCAGCACCGAGAATCGCCTGAACGACAACCGAACCCCGAGATCGCGCTCGACAGCCGGCATCGCCAATGGCAGCCGATGCTGACTCACAATGACCCCCGCCAGCAGGATCACCACCGAAACCAGCAGTAATACCGGCATCAATGCGACAGCCACCGGCGAACTATCGCCAGAACTACTGGGAACAACCGTCCCAGGTAAACGCCCGTGTAGCGCGATAATCGCCGCGGCAATCAACACGACTGCCGCGAACAGACGACCTATTGGCGCCAACATCTTTCCCACTGCCCTACCGCCGAACCCCTGGAAGTCACCCGAAATGCCCACATAGTGACATTTCCCCCGGCAGCCAGGAACCGACCACAGCAGATTTGGTCGAACTCCCTCAGCACCCCCGATTCCTTTGTCTCCGACAACATTCCCTACCGCCGGGCAACGAATATTCCGGGACGGACGTCTACTTTTCAGTATCAGTCGGCGAGAAAGCGGGCGGCGTTCGCGTGTGCCCAGCGGGCGAAGGTGGTGGCGGGGCCGCCGGTGATGTCTTCGACGCTGGTGATCGGCAGGGATTCCGGGGGCGGAGCGAAGTCGAGAAGGACACTGTCCACGTACCAGGAGGTGTTGTCGCCCATGGTCGGCCGCAGGGCCGTGATGGTTTCCTCGCGGGTGGCGGTCCGGAAGGTGATGTCGCGGTCCAGAGCATCGGCAAGGTGTGCGACCAGGTCGGCGCGGGTGAGGATTTCCGGGCCCGCGAGCGAGTGCGCGCGGCCGAGGTGTCCGTCGGTCAGCAGAGCGGTGGCGGCGACGGCGGCGATGTCGTTCATCGCGATGGGCGCGCTCGCATTGTCGGGGCGCGGTTCCCGGACGGCGCCGGTTTCACGGATCTGCTGGGACCACGTCAGGGTGTTCTCCATGAAGTCGGCGGGCCACAGATGAGTCCAAGCCAAGCCGCTGGCTTCGACGGCATTACACACGCTGCCCCACCAGCTTTCGGGCTCGCCGGACAGATCCACGACATGGCGCACACCGGCTGCCCTCGCGAGCGCGAGCACCTCGGTGACCGTGTTCGGCGACGGTGCCAGATACATCCGGTCGACGCCCTCGAACGCCGCCGCCAACCCCTCCGGCCTACCCAGATGCCCCCGCACCACCTCGACCCCGGCGGGCAGTGCGGCCCTGCTCGGATCGATCGTCAGCGCGCGAACATCGGTCGCCCCGCGCGCGATCAACTGGTCCACGACCATGCGCCCGATATTGGCCGTCGCCCCGGTAACCAGGATTGTCATCGGTTTCCCTCCGTCTCGGATCGTCGAACCACTCGATCCTGCCAACGAATTCCGACCGGCGCACATGACTCGTGACGCCACGAGCAGTGGCGCCGATCCGCCGCGCACCGTCGCTGCCGCGCCGAGAACCATTGCCGTCGGATTACCCTGCCGCGCAGACCTATAAGTACGGCTTATGGGGTGGTAGTCGGCTGGTGCCTACCGTCGAGGGCGGACGCGCACAAGGATCGGATGCACCCGGCTCGCGGGCGAGAAGATCGAAGGAGCACAACGTGACGTTCGTGATCGGTGCCGACTGTGTCGATGTCCTGGATCGTGCCTGCATCGAGGAATGCCCGATCGACTGCATCTTCATCGGCGATCGGATGGCCTATATCCAGCCGGACGAGTGCATCGACTGCGGGGCGTGTGAACCGGTGTGCCCGGTCGAGGCGATCCACTACCAGGACGACATCCCTCCAGGCCAGGAGCAATTCACCGTCGAGAATGCCCGCTTCTTCAGCGAAGCGCTGCCAGGCCGCACAGCGCCACTGGGTCAGCCCGGGGGTGCGACCGCGGTGGGCACACTGGGGGTCGACACGATCTATGTACAGGAGTACCGACCGTGACCGTAACGAATTCTACGTTTCGGCGAGGTAATTCGCCTTTTATGTCGAAGTGATGATGTTTTTCCGGTATCACCGCTGGTGGGTTCCACAGAATCGTTGACGATGCGAAAATGTCCTCGGACCGAGATCCGGTCCGGCAGAGGATGTTCCGCCGGATTCGGCGGGCAGACTGGAGGGGCAGGATGCATTTCTCGTCTCGAACGATTTCGGGCACACAGCGATTCGGCGCGATCGCCGTACTCGCGGCAGGCGCTGTCGGCCTCGCGGCCACCACCACCGCGCAGGCCGCACCGGCAGCGGCCGCTCCGATCGTGCAGGGCGTCGACAGCGGCGTGGCGTTCACCGCGAGTCCGTCGGCCGACGGCTCCGGGCTCACGGTGAACGCACCGGACGGCACGTTCAGCGTCGCCGGCGGCGCGGTCACTCTCACGAACAACCAGGGCCGGGTGGTCGCGGCGTTGCCGACCCGCATCATCACCGGCGCAGGCGATTTCGACCTGGTCGCGGGCATTTCCGCCGACGGACGTTCAGCGACGCTGAGCCCCACCGCCGCCCCCGCGGTCGTCACCGCGAACATGGCCGAATTCGTCGACGCGGCCAGTGACACCCAAGCCCGCAAGCAGCACAACGCGGGCATCGGCGCTCTCATCGGCGCTGGTATCGGCGCAGTGCTCGGCTTCTTCCTCGGCGGAGTCGGCGCACTGGTGACCATTCCGATCGGTGCGGGTATCGGCGCCCTCATCGGCTACTCGACGCCGTAGCGGCACCACGTGGTGGCCGATCCTCGCGGGTCGGCCACCACTGCTGTCCGCCCGCGGGTGTCACGATCGCCTCGCGGGGCCGTCCTGCAGAGCCGACCCTCTAGGGTGAGAGCGCGGACGAACCCGAGGAGGCAGCGATCATGAACACGTCGAACGAGCGCACACCCAGCGGGTGGGAGGAACTCGTCGCGGCCGACCCTGCCCACTCGAGCTGGTACGTGGAGCGGTTCCGAAACCTCGCCGCGCAGGGCGCCGACATCGTGGGCGAGGCGCGGTTGATCGATGCGATGCTCGGGCGTGGCAGTCGCGTGCTCGATGCCGGCTGCGGACCGGGACGCACCGGTGGCTATCTGCACGGTGCCGGCCACACGGTGGTGGGGGTCGATGTCGACCCGGTACTCATCGAGGCGGCGCGCGCGGACCATCCCGGGCCGACATGGCTGGTCGGCGACCTCGCCGAACTGAACCTCTCCGCCGCCGACTTCGACGCGATCGTGTGCGCGGGCAATGTGATGACCTTCCTTGCCCCGTCCACCCGGTCGGCGGTGCTGGCGAATTTCGCGGGGCATCTCGCACCGGAGGGCCGGGTCGTGATCGGGTTCGGCGCCGACCGCGGCTACGAGTTCGCCGAGTTCTTGACCGATGCCGAATCCGCCGGTCTCACCGTCGATCTACTGTTGTCGACCTGGGATCTGCGCCCTTTCACCGACGACTCCGACTTCCTGGTGGCGGTGTTCTCCCGGATGCCCGGCCCGCACACCAGGGCCCGCGCCGACTCATGACCGGCACCACCAAGAGGGTGCCCGAGATGACGGTGGACGAGGTGATGGCCGAACTGGCCGAACTCGACAACCCCGCGATGCGCGCGGTGAACGAGAAACACGGCGACGATCACGGCGTCAACCTCACGACACTGCGGGCGCTGGCCAAACGCCTGAAGACACAACCGGAACTGGCCCGACAACTCTGGGACACCGACGACAGCGCGGCGAAACTGCTCGCCCTGCTGATCTGCCGACCGAAGATCTTCGACCGGGACGCGCTGGACGCGATGATCCGCCAGGCCCGCACCCCCAAGGTCCACGACTGGCTCGTCAACTACGTCGTGAAGAAGAACCCACATGCCGAAGAGCTGCGCACGACGTGGTTCGCCGATCCGGACCCGGTGGTCGCGAGCGCGGGCTGGGCACTGACCACCGAACGAGTCGCGAAGAGGCCCGAGGGCCTCGACCTCCCCCACCTGCTCGACCTCATCGAGGCGCAGATGAGAGACGCCCCCGATCGCGTGCAGTGGGCGATGAATCACTGCCTCGCCCAGATCGGTATCGACCATCCCGAGCACCGGACTCGTGCCCTCGATATCGGCGAGCGCCTGCAGGTCCTACAGGACTACCCCACACCCCCTGGCTGTACCTCCCCGTTCGCGCCTCTCTGGATCGCCGAGATGGTGCGCCGACAGAACACCTAGTGGTTCCGGCGTCCCGGTCGCGGCGATCGGTCGAGCCGCCAACTCGCCGTCATGGCACGAGCGGTCCCTCAGAACAGGCTGGTTTGCGCGGGTTCCGGGATCGCGGTGATCGCGGGGTCCAGTTCGATGCGGCGCCCGACGAGGCGGGTGTCGTTGACCAGCACGAGTTCCTTCGCGCCCGCGGTGTCTCGGCACGCGAGGGTGTGACCGTGCGCGGTCACCGCGTCGATGACGTATTCGCCTGGCTCCCCGGCGATTTCGGTCGCCACCGGGAATCGGCCGTGCGCGAGGATCGTGGCGTAGAAATCCCGGCCACCCGACCAGGCGATGTCGGTGCGTGCGATGTCGGCGGGCAGGGTGCCGGCGGCGTGCTCGGCCGCGTCGGCGACGGCTGCTTCCAGGACCGCCCACGGGGGCAGCGGCTTCGTCAGGATGCGGGTCTTGGTGACACCGGCCACCGCCTGTCCGATCCCGGCACGCTCGGTCACCATCCGTTCGAGATCTCGAACATGAAGTCCGTCAGGGGAATCGGTGATGAACCGAGCGACGAGCGCACCCTGTTCGAAGAGCCTGCGATTGCGCCGCGACGCCGACGCCGTACCGACCTTGGTCATCCCGTCCCCGAAATACGCGATGTAGAGGTGGTGCGGCTGCGACATATAGTCGCGGACCTGTTCGGGCAATGCCGTGAGCGGACCGCGATGGCTGTGCACCACCGACCACCCCTCGTTGATCCGGCACTGCTCACATTGGCGCCCGGCGTCGATCCTGGCCCGTCGAGGACAAGCCAGCCGCCCCCGACGCCCGCCGCCGAACCCGTTGTAGCCCAGGCAGAATCGCCCGGAATCGGCGATCCGGAAGGCCAGACGCGTGCCGACGCCGGGCAGCAACTCGGTGGTTCCGTCGTCGCCGAGCAGTTGGTAGAACCATCGACCCTGCTCGTCCCAGCGAGTGCCGCAGTACAGGGCCGTGGAGGTCATCGGTCGAACTTACCTCGCGCGGTCGGTGCCGATCACAAGTCGGCAGCCGAAAGTTATCCGAACGCCCAGTAACCCTCGCACGATTTCCCGCGTCACCGATCGGTCACCTACGTTGGGCGCACTGCAGGGGTGCGAACTGGTAAGGGGACAACAATGGCCGATCTCAGGGTGCTACTCGATGCCGGATTCACGATGACATCGACTGTACAGATGGATTGCCTGACCCATCAGCTGATGGTCGCCGTCGAATCCTGCTCGCGCAACGGAATTTCCTTTCTTCGAATTTGGGATGAGGTCGAGGACGCGCTCGACCTGGTCCCGGCGGATATCCCGGCCCAGTACCGCACGCAATTACGGCAGTACCTCAGCGAACACGTCATTTCGGCATTCATGAGCGTCTCGGCGGACGGGAAACCGCTACCCGGTATGTGAGCGTCGGGCTCGTGCTCGGTGCGGTGCACGTCGGCTCACGACCGTGTGGGATCGTGTCGCCACCGCGGCGCATTCGTCGGCATCGCCCGCTTGTGAGCCCACACAACCCTGGATGACAGGGCATCGTGATCCCACCAGGCCCTTCGATGGGACCGGCGACTGCGAGCTCCTCTGTGGCTATGTTGCGATTCACACAAGACCACGATCAGCCCCATTCGCTGTCTGCCACGACGGAGTGCACCCGATGAATTCTTCAGCCATGGATCGGATCTACGATCCGCTCATCATCGCGAACGGTCGGACCGCATCGAGTTTTCTGGGAAACGCCGACGAGTTGGTGTCACAGCTCGTCTCCTATTTCGCCGAGAATGTCATGCCGTGCCAGGCGATGCCGAGCGAGGCGATGCGCGGTGACGTCACCGAGTTCACCCGCCGCTGCCTGATGCTGGCGATGGAAATGCTGGACAAGCGCGCGACCCCGTCCGAGCCGCAACTGGTGGCGCTGCGCGCGGCATCGGCCCAGCATGCCCGCGAGGGTGTACCCGTCGAGACGCTGCTGCGCGCCTACGCCGAGGGGTTTCGGATCGGCTTCGAACTCGTCATCGGGCAGGTGACCGCGGCCGATCTCGCCGAAGTCGTCGCGGGTATTCGCCTGCTGCTGCGCACGCTCGAGGTGATCAACGCGACGGTGACCAGTGCCTATCTCGATGAGCAGCGCCAGGTCGCCAAGGAACATCAGACCGGGGCCCAGACGATGATGTCGGCACTACTGAGCGGTCACGGCATCGGCGCCCTCACCCGCCAGACCGGCATCAGGGTCGCCGATTCGTATCAGGTAGTGGCACTGATGATTCCGGAGCTGGCCGAGGAGCACGACCCGCGCGTCGACGCCCAGATGGTCGCGCGGCGCAAGCTCCGACGTGTGCAGGCGGCGCTGGCCGATGCCTTCGCATCACGGTCGCTCGCACTGCTGAGCACCACCGGCGGCACCCTGCTGATCCCGAGCGATGAACCCGACCTGCCGCGGATGACCGGCGACACCCTCGCCACGATCAGCGCGACCTCGGGTGTCCAGCTCACGGCGACCCTGGTGCCCGCACCGACCGACCAGATCCCGAAGGCCACCGAGGAAGCACACGAGCTGCTCGATCTGGTGCGCGGCATCGCCAAACCCGCTGGCCTGTACGAGCTCTCGGATGTGGCGATCGAATATCAGCTCACCCGTCCCGGTCCGGCGCGCGAGCATCTGGCCGATGTCATCGCCCCGCTCGCCACCCATCCGGAGCTGCTGGAAACGCTGCGGACCTACATGGCGACCGGTCTCAATCGCAAAGCCACCGGCCGGCGACTTCATGTGCATCCCAACACCATCGACTACCGACTGCGGCGGGTGAGCGGCCTGACCGACCTGGACCTGACGACCGCGGAGGGCATTCTGCGGGCTCGCATCGCGCTGCTCGCCGACGACATGGTGCATACCCGGGGCGCCGCGTAACTCCCCTGCGACGACCCCGGGCCCAGCTCACGCGGTCAACGCGCCGGCTGCCGCGACACCGGAGCGGTAGCAGGCCTCCAACTGCGCCCCGAGCAGGTAGTCGCCCGCGAGCTGTAGTCCCGCAAGGGATTCGGCCTGCTCGCGCAGCACCGCGCGGAAACCGGCGTGATCGGGGAGGTAGGCGCAGTGCGCCGCGGCCCAACTGCGCGTCTCGGTGCGCACCCTCGCGATGGACGGGCCACCGAGATGCCCGCGCACCTTCGCCTCGGCCTCGTCGATCCACGTCGCCAACTGCCGCGTATCCGGTGTCGGCCGGGCATCGCGCCCGCTGAAGGTGTAGCGGACGATATCGAGATCGTTGACACCGTAGACCCCCGCGGCGCTGCACGGACCCTCGTCGAATGCGATCGATCGAACGGTGCTGCCGAAGAAGGGCTGCTCGTACTGCACCACCGCTACCGTGGACGGGTAGTAGGCCACCTGGCCCAGCACCTTGCTCAACGCGGGAACCAGGGGTTCGAGCAGATTCGCGGCCGCGTACGCCGGCACGGCCAGAACAACCCCGTCGTAGGCGGAAACCGTAGTGGCGCTGCCATTTTCGGAGACATCCAGCCCGACCACCCGGCCTTCTCGCGCCACGATCCGATCGACGCGGGTGTTGAGCCGGACCGGCACCCGCCCGGCGAACCAGTCCAGGACCGGTTGCAAACCGTCGACGAGTTGGTCGTATCGATCCTGCACCATGCCCAGGCTCACTCCGAACGCGCCGAGGTACACCTCGTCCGGTTCGGCGGCGTTGAGCCGAACCGTCATCGGGCGCAGCACAGCACGACCGAACTCGGCTCCGAAGTGCGCGCCCAGCGCGACGTCGTCGCTGTCGGTGCCCGCGCGGCCGAAGTACTCCGACCCCAGGTAGCGGTTGCGCTCGTCGAACCGCACCCGCGCACCGTAGTAGAGCATGCGCGCCGCGTCGACCGGCGAACCCATGCGCAACAAATGGCGCACGAAGCCGGCGATGCCGGGGTTGTCGAGTGTCACCAGTTCGCCGTCGATGATCTGCGAGCTGTTGATTCCGAACGGCTCGTAGGCGCGCTCCCCGGACGCGGCGATGAACTCGCGCAGCTGCCGGTAGTGGCGACCGATGTTCTTGCCGCCCATCATGATCGGCCGACCACCGAGGCTGTCGAAACCGCAGCGCCCGCCGAGCACCGCGTCTTGTTCGATGAGTTCTACGTGGTGGCCCGCCTGACGCAGTGCGAAGGCCGCGCCGATGCCGGACACGCCGCCACCGATGACCGCGTACCGTTTCGCCGATGCTGTGGTCATGATCGGAGGTTCTCCTGTCGTTGCCCGGACACGGGATAGTGCGCCAGCTCGACGTGTGCGAGGGCGATGCGGTTGCCGTACTGGTGCAGGGCCACCTCGACGGTGATCTCGTCGAGGTCGAGATCACCGACGGCCGCGGTGGTGCAGGTGACGGGGGCGTCCAGCTCGGCGAAATCGGTGAACTGGGCTTCGAGGTCGAGTACCGCGGCGACCGGCGAGACGAGTAGCCCCGACGCGGTCGCTGCCAGCACCGCCGCCTGCCGGAACGCCTCGAGCAGCAACGGCCCTGGCACATGGTCGTATTGGTGGTCGAAGAAGCTCGGATGCCCGCGATCCACCACCACGACCAGGTCCTGCGCCGCGGTGCGAGCGAGCACGACATTGCGGGGGTCGCGTCGTCCCACCAGTTCCGGCGGTAGTCGCCGCACCGCGTCGGGACCGACCGCGACCAGTGCCGGGCGCTTGCCCTGCTGGAGCTCACGGAACTCGTCGTAAGCGTCACGGGGGAAGGTGATTCCGCTGCCGCGCACCGTCATCGCCAGTGCCCCGTGGATGGTCAGCGTGGCATCGAAGGACACGTCGTGGTAATACCCGCGCCCGGTACCCGCCGCGCCCGGCCGCAGACGCACCACACCTTCGAGCGGCTCCCGTTCGCTGTCGCGGAACAAGCTCAGGTCCTCCACCGCGAAGGCCATCCGCTGCAGGCTGGCCGGCGCGTCGGCGGGGACACCGAGGTGTCGTTGCCCGACTACGAGCAGCGCCTGCCGGACAGCCTCGACGGCGGAGAACGGATCGTGGTACGGAGCCAGTCGATCGAACCACAGCGAGTGCGCCCGCGGCACCTGCACGGCGGCAAGGTATTCCGAGCTTCCGACGATCGCCGTATCGGCGACGTAGACCTCGGCGAGCCCGCGCCGGTGGGCCAGCGCGGCGGGCACCAATTGTTCGAAACACAGGGTGCTGCGCACCGGCGACACTCCCCCGCTCATGCGAGCACCGCCTCGTGGGTCGACGCGTCGCTCCAGATCCGGGTGGCGAGCACGGCACCGAGCGCGCGCGGGGTCGGGTGGGTGAACAGGTCCTCCAACGACAGGTCGGCACCCGCGGCGGCATTGATTCTGCCGCGCAGTTCGAGGACGGACAGTGAGGTGAGTCCGATCGCGAGAACAGTCGCTTCGAGATCGATCTCGTCTTCGGTGAGGTCGATGAGGATCTCGCGGATCTGGTCCACGACGACTCGCACCGCGACATCGCAGCGCTCGTCCTCGGGGACGGCCTGCCAGTCCGGGCGCGCGGGCGACACCTCCCCCGCCGCAACGTCGCGTCGGCCGACGCTCCGATCTCCGGCGAGTTCGGCTCCCGCGACGCCGATCATGCTCTCGAGCACGGCGCTGTCGGTGTGGACCCAGTAGCGGCGGTGCTGGAACGGATAGGTCGGCAGATCGACCACCCTGGCGGTGTCGTCGCGACACAGCGCCGACCAGCCGACCTCGGCCCCGGCGACCCATGCTGCCGCCACGGCTTTCACCGCTGAGCCGGGTTCGTCGGCACCGGGACGCAGCACCGGGACTGCCGTGCTGCCGGTATCGGCGAGGGCTTCGTAGACCAGTCCGGAGAGGGTGTCTCCCGCACCGAGTTCGAGGTAGGTGACGACGCCGGATTCGTGCAATCGCAGCACGCTGTCGTGAAATCGCACGGGCTCACGGGCCTGACGAACCCAGTAATCGATCGAAGTCAGCTGTCCCGGTGTGGTTTCCGTTCCGGTCACGGTGGAAATGATGGGGATGCGCGGTTCTCGGAATCGGACGCCCGCGACGACGGCACCGAACTCGTCGGTGATCAGATCCACGTGCGGCGAGTGGAAACCACGGTCGACGCCGAGCCTGGTGACCCGTCGACCCCGTTCACGCCAGTACCGTGCGCACTCACCTACCGCCGCGACATCGCCCGCGATCACGGTGGCGTTCGGGCCGTTGGCCGCGGCGACCGACAGTTCGGACTCGCGACCGGCGATCGAATCCGTGACCTCGACGCAGGAGGCCCGCACCGAAACCATCGCTCCCACGTCCATTCGTTGCATCAATCTTCCGCGCGCCGCCACCACCGCGACCGCGTCTTCCAGCGACAGCACACCCGCGACATGCGCGGCGCAGAGTTCGCCGACCGAGTGCCCCACCACGAAATCCGGCGTAATCCCCCAGGATTCGAGCAGCCGGAACAGTGCGACCTGCAGCGCGAAAACGGCGGGCTGGGTGTAGTCGGTCCGGGTGAGCCGCTCACCCGTCCCGAACATCTCCGCGCGCAGTGGGTGCTCGAGATGGGCGTCGAAACCGGCGCAGACACTGTCGAGCGCCTGCGCGAACACCGGGTACGCGCCGTAGAGCCCGCTGCCGATGCCCACGAGTCGACCATTCTGACCGGGGAACATCATCGCCAGCTTGCCGCCGGTGCCCCGACGTGAGAGGACTGTCGAGGCAGCGGTGTGTTCGTCGGCGATGGCGGCGAGCCCGTCCAGGAACTCACCGCGGGTGTTCGCCACGACCACGGCGCGATGGTCGAATCTCGTTCGCGTGGTGGCCAAGGAGTGAGCGATGTCGGCGAGGTCGTGCGGGGAGTTCACGACTGCCTCACGGACCCGGGCCGCCTGGTCGCGCAGTGCGGCGGGGGTGCGCGCCGACAGCAGCCACGGCGTCGGCGGGTGTGACGGCCTCGACCGATGAGCGGGCTCAGGTCGGTCGTCGGCCGCCGCGGGTCGCGGCGCCTGCTCGACGATCACATGGGCGTTGGTGCCGCTGATCCCGAAGGAGGACACCCCGGCCCGTCGCGCATGCTCGGTGCGCGGCCACGGTTGTGGCCGCAGCGCCAGCCGGATGCGATCCCCGGTCCAGTCGGCGTGTGCGGTCGGCGCGTCGACATGCAGTGTGGGCGGGACCATCTCATGCTGGATCGCCTGGACCACCTTGATCAGTCCGGCTATTCCCGCGGCCGACTGCGTATGTCCCATATTCGATTTCACCGACCCCAGCCACAGCGGCGGCGCACCGTCGCGTTGCCCGTAGGTCGCCAGCAGGGCCTGCGCCTCCACCGGATCACCCAGCACCGTGCCGGTGCCGTGGCCCTCCACCATGTCGATATCGGCCGGGCGCAGGCCGGCATTGGCCAGCGCGGCTCCGATCACCCGCTGCTGAGCCGGTCCGCGCGGCGCGGTGAGCCCGTTGGACGCACCGTCACTGTTCACCGCCGAGCCGCGCAGCACCGCGAGCACCCGGTGCCCGAGCCGCTGCGCGTCCGAAAGACGTTCCAGCAGAACGAACCCGACACCCTCACCCCACGCGGTCCCGTCCGCGCCCGCCGCATAGGACTTGCACCGCCCGTTCGGCGCCAGCGCACGCTGACGCGAGAACAGCGCGAACGGCATCGGGGTGGACATCACCGTGACACCACCGGCGAGGGCCATCCCGCACTCCCGCAGGCGCAGCGCTTGCATCGCCTGATGGATCGCGACCAGTGACGACGAGCAGGCGGTGTCGACGGTGACCGCCGGACCTTCCAGACCCAACAGGTAGGCCACCCGCCCCGCCGCCATCGAGGCGTGATTGCCGGTGAAGTAGTAGGTCTCCGCACCGTCCCACGCCTGCGCGGCACCGAATCCGTACCCCTGATCACTGAAACCCACGAAGACACCGGTGTCACTGCCGCGCAACGTCGTCGGGTCGACGCGGGCCTGCTCGATCGATTCCCAGGCGAGCTCGAGCAACAGCCGCTGCTGCGGATCCATGGCCTCGGCTTCGCGCGGGCTGATCCCGAAGAACCCGGCGTCGAACTCGCCCGCGCCCTCGAGGAACCCACCTTCGCGCACATAGGATTTGGCGAATTTGTCCGGGTCGGGATCGTAGAACCCGTCGACGTCCCAGCCCCGATCCGCCGGGAACTCGGTGATCAGGTCGCGCCCCTCGACCAGCGCCTGCCACAGCTGGTCGGGCGATTCGATCCCGCCGGGGAACCGACACGACATTCCCACGATCGCGATCGGTTCCCGCGCGCGTGCCTGCTCGTCACCGAGCTGCTGTCTGGTCTCCTGCAACTGCCGGGTGGCGCGCTTGAGATACGCGCGCAGTTCCGCTTCGTCGGCCATTCGACTCTCGCTTTCTGATTCGGCTCAGACCGAACGGACCTGGTCGATGAGATCGAACAGGGCGTCGTCGTCGGCACCGTCGATGTTGTCGACGACCTCGCCCGCCGCGTCACCGCGCAGGGTGCGCACGAGGTCGTTGATCCGCACCAGCAACTCCTCGACCCGCTGCGGTGCCAGCTCCACGTCGGCGCACTCCGCGGCCAGCGCGTCGAGCTGTCCGGCGATCCGCGCTGCCGGGTCGTCCACGGGGGCGATCTCGGTGCACAGGTAGTTGGCCAGCGCGGCGGCGTTGGGGTAGTCGAAGACGATCGTCGTGCGCAGCTTCGCGCCGGTGGCCGCTTCGAGTCGGTTGCGGAACTCCACCGCACCCAGCGAGTCGAAACCCAGGTCGGTGAACGCGGTGTCGGCGGGCACCGCCTCCGCGGACGCATGGCCGAGGACGGCCGCCGCGTGCGATCGGATGACACCGAGGACGATCGTCTCCTGGTCGGCGGGTTCGCGGCCGGTCAGACTCGCCAGCAGCTTCGCCGACTCGTCGAAGCCACCACCGGCCGCCCGGCGCGGGCCACGAAGCAGCGAGCGCAGCATCGCGGGCATCTCGTCGACATCGCCGAGCGAACCGAGTGCCGTGAGGTCGAGCCGTGCGGGCACCGCCAGTGGGCTGCCGGTCGTCAGGGCACTGTCGAACAGGGCCGTGCCCTCGTCGTCGGTGAGCGGGATCAGCCCTTCACGGCGCATCCGCCGCAGATCTCGCTCGGTCAGGTGACCGGTGATGCCCGTGCCGCGTTCCCACAGGCCCCAGGCCATGGCGGTGGCGGGCAGGCCCCGATGGCTACGGTGCTGGGCCAGCGCGTCGAGGAATCCGTTGGCCGCGGCGTAGTTCGCCTGGCCGGGGTTACCGAGCAGACCCGCGATCGAGGAGTACACGACGAACATCGACAGGGTGTGTGCCCGGGTTACCTCGTGCAGGTACCAGGCGGCATCGACCTTGGGGCGCAACACTTTCGCGATGTGTTCCGGCGTGTGCTCGGTGAACAGCGCGTCTTCGACGACGCCCGCGGTGTGCACCACCCCTGTCAGCGGATGCGCGGCGGGTATCGCCGCGACCATGGCCGTGAGCGCGTCGCGGTCGGCGACATCGCAGGCGACGATGTCGACCTCGGCGCCGAGTGCGGACAGCTGCGCGGCGAGTTCCCCGGCGCCGTCCGCGTCGGGTCCGCGACGGCTGGTCAGCAGCAGGCGCCGAACTCCGTGCGCGGTGACCAGGTGGCGGGCGGCCAGCGCGCCGAGGCCGCCGGTGCCGCCGGTCACCAGGACGGTGCCGTCACGATTGGGCGAGGCGGGCACGGTCAGCACGTACTTGCCGACATGGCGCGCCTGGCTCAGCTGCCGAAACGCCTCGGGTGCCCGTCGCACATCCCAGCGGGTGACCGGGAGTGGACGCAGGACACCGGATTCGAAGAGTGCGCGCAGCTCGGTCAGGATCTCGCGCAGCCGGTCGGGGCCTGCCTCCATCAGGATGAAGTTCTGGTATCGGACGCCCGGGTGGGTGCCCGCGATCTCGTCGGCGTCACGCAGATCGGTCAGGCCCATCTCGATGAATCGACCGCCGCGCGGGAGCAGATCCAGCGACGCGTCCACTTTGTCGCCGGCGAGCGAGTCGAGCACGACATCGACACCGCGTCCACCGGTGGCTTCGAGGAACTTCGTCGAGAACTCGGTGGTTCGCGTATTGCCGATGCGCTCGTCGGCGAAACCGTTCGCACGCAGCACATCCCACTTGGCCGGGCTGGCAGTGACATAGAGGTCCAACCCGAGATGGCGGCCCAACTGCACCGCTGCCATACCGACACCACCGGTGGCGGCGTGGATCAGCAGCGACTCCCCCGCCCGCACCTGTGCCAGGTCGACCAGCGAGTAGTAGGCGGTGGCGAACACGATCGGCGCGGCCGCCGCATCCTCGAACGACCAGCCCGCGGGAATCTCGATGACCGTCCGCTGGTCGGCCACCACCGTGGCACTCACACCGGTGAAGATGCCCATCACCCGATCGCCGACCACGAGATCGACGACGTCGGGGGCGACCTCGACGACCACGCCCGCACCCTCGCCACCGATGGCGGTGTTCGGGATCGGGTACATCCCGAGCACGATCAGCACATCACGGAAGTTGACACCCGCCGCCCGCACCGCGATCCGCACCTGTCCCGGACCGAGCGGCTCGGTCGCCGGTCGCGAAGCCAGCATCATGTTGTCGCCGTGCAGCGTTCCGCGACCGTGGTCGACCAGCTGCCAGTCACCGTCGCCGATCAGCTCGGCCGACCCGACCGTGTTCGCGCCCGCGCGCACCAGGCGCGGCGCGTGCGTTTCCCCGTGCCGGATCGCCAGCTGCGGCTCGGCGGTGAGCGCGGCGCAGCCGAGCACCGCCTCGCGGTAGTCGCTTCGATCCGCGAGGTCGAGCAGCGCGATACGGCCGGGGTTCTCGTTCTGCGCGGTCCGCAGCAGACCCCACACCGCCGCGCCTACCAGATCACCGATGTCTTCCCCGCCGTGGATCGCGACGGCGCCGCTGGTCACGAAAACCACCAGGGTGTCGGCGAACTGGTCGTCGGCGAGCAATTGCTGCACCACAGTCTGTACCGCGGTCACCTGCTCGCGGACAGTGCTCGGATCCACCGCACCGACACCGATGTCGGTGACGGAGGTGTTCGCGTCGCGGGGAACGCGTACGACGACGAGGTCGCGATCAGCGCGTTCGCAGCGTTCGACCGTCACTGCGCTCACCGCGAAATCGAGCTCGGACCATTCACTGTGTCCCGCGACGGATTCGGGCGCCGGCACGGTCACCCAGTTCACCTCGTACAGTCCGCCGTCCGACGACGATGCCCGTTGACCCAGCGCTGACAGCGGAATCTCGCGCAGTGCCAGTGATTGCGCGCCGGCGACCGGCCTACCCGCCGAATCGGAGAGTTCGAGGCCGACGCGGTCGGTGCCGGTCGGGGTGAGACGCACACGCAGCGACGACGCGCCGACCGCATGCAGACAAACACCTTCCCACGCGAACGGGAGCCGGATCCGGCCGGATTCGGTCGGGCCGACCGTGCCGGTCACGATCATCGCGTGCAGTGCGGCATCGAGCAGTGCGGGGTGTAGACCGAACCGCGCGGCGTCCGCGGTAGCCGATTCGGGCAGCGTCACCTCGGCCAGAACGTCGTCGCCGTGGCGCCAGATCTGACCGAGACCTCGGAAGGCCGGGCCGTAGTCGTAACCGGCCGCCGCCATGGCCTCGTACGGATCGCCGACGGCCACCGCGACCGCCCCGGTAGGGGGCCACGCGCCGCCATCCGCCGCGGCCACCGCGGTCTCGTCCGACGGTCGAACGGTGCCGGTGGCGTGTGCGACCCAGGGCAGCTCTTGCGCGGACGCTGTCTGCGGACGCGAGTACACACCGATGGCGCGATGCCCCGATTCCTGCGCCGGCCCGACCAGGACCTGCAGTTCCACCGCACCGGTCTCGGGAATCACGAACGGGGCTTCGAGCACGAGTTCACCGACAACCGGGCACTGCACCAATTGACCCGCATGCCAGGCCAGTTCGATGAACGCGGTGCCGGGAAGCAGCACCGCGCCACCGATCCGATGCCCCGCCAGCCAGGGGTGCGTGTGCAGCGACAGCAGCCCGGTCAGCAACAATCCACCGTCCTGAGCCAGACCGATCCGCGCGCCGAGCAGCGGATGATCGTCGGTGTCGAGCCCGGCACCACGCACATTGCTGCCCTCGCTCACCGCGAGCCAGAACCGATCACGCTGGAAGGCATAGGTTGGCAGGTCCACCGGGCGGGTGTCGGCACCGTCGAACAGCGAGGCCGGATCCAGCGTTGCCCCTTGGCAGTACAGCGCCGACAGACCGGTGACGAACGCGAGATCGCCCACCAGGCCGGGCCGCTGCAACGCGGTGGCGGTCATCGCCGCACCGTCGTCGACGATCTCGTGGACCATCGCCGTCAGTGCGGCCCCGGGCCCCATCTCGGCGAAGCAGTTCACCGCGCCCTGTTCACGGGCCCACCGCACCGCGTCCAGATAGCGGACCGGTTCGCGCAGGTGACTCACCCAGTAGTCCGGCGAGCACAGCTGCGCCGCCTCGGCCACCTTGCCGGTGAGTGCCGAGATCACCGGCACGGTCGGCGGGCGATAAGTGAGTCCACGACAGACTTCACCGAACTCCGCCAGCACCGCGTCCATCTGGGAGGAGTGGAAGGCATGGCTCACCCGCAGCCGGGTGGTCCGCACGCCGTCGGCCGCCAGTTGTTCGGCGATGGCGTTCACGGAATCCGCCGCACCCGAGACAACCACCGACGCGGGCCCGTTCACCGCTGCGATGCTCACGTCATCGTGTCGACGCACAAGGTCGGCGACGCTCTCCGCATCGGCGGCGACCGCGATCATCACCCCGCCCTCGGGCGCGGACTGCATGAGACGACCACGAGCGGCGACCAGGGTGCAGGCATCCGTGAGCGACCAGACCCCGGCCACATAGGCCGCGACGATCTCGCCGATCGAGTGGCCGAGCACGAATCCCGCGCGCAGTCCCCATGATTCGGCCAGGCGATACATCGCCACTTCGGTTGCGAAGAGGGCCACCTGGGCGATCTCGGTCCGGTCGAGGGCCCCCGCGGTGTCCTGGTCGTCGAAGATGATGTCGCGCAGCGGTGTTTCGAGATGCTGGTCGAACTCCGCGCAGATCTCGTCGAAGGCGGCGCGGTACACCGGATAGCCTTCGTACAGCTCACGCCCCATCCCGGCCCGCTGAGCGCCCTGACCGGGGAACATCACCGCGGTGACCGCCGCGGTGGCAGTGCCACGCACCACGTTCCGCGCCGGTTGTCCGTCCGCGAGTGCTCGCAGCCCGGCGCCCAGTTCCTCGCCATCACGGCCGACGATCACGGCGCGATGCTCGAACCGAGCACGGGTGCCGAGCAGTGCGGCGCCGACATCGACCGGGTCGTCGTCGTGTCCGGTCTCGAGCCGGTCGAGCAGCGCGCGTGCCTGGGCCGTTACCGCGGTGGCCGAGCGCGCGGTGACGACCCATGGAATCACCGGCGGTGTGGCGGTGTCGGCAACTCGCGGCACCTCCGGCGAGAATTCCCCTCGCTCGACCACTACGTGCGCGTTGGTGCCGCTGATGCCGAAGGACGACACCGCGGCGCGCGACGGTCGCCCGGTCGCGGGCCACGCCTGCGCCTGGGTCACCAATCGGATCGAGCCCGACGACCAATCCACGTGCGGCGTCGGCTCATCGACATTCAGTGTCGGCGGCACCACCCCGTGCCGCATCGCCATCACCATCTTGATCAGCCCGCCGACCCCGGCGGCGGCCTGCGTATGACCCATGTTCGACTTCAGCGACCCGAGCAGCAGCGGCTCCCCGGCCTCGCGCTCGGCGCCGTACGTCGCGAGCAGGGCCTGGGCCTCGATGGGATCTCCCAGCCGGGTCCCGGTCCCGTGCGCCTCCACGACGTCCACATCCGTGGTGGCCAAGCCCGCGTCCGCCAGCGCCGACCGGATCACTCGCTGCTGAGACCGTCCGTTCGGCGCGGTCAGACCGTTGGACGCGCCGTCGGAGTTCACCGCGGTGCCGCGCACCAGGCCCAGGATCTTGTGCCCGAGCCGCCTGGCTTCGGACACGCGCTCGAGCAGGAGCATGCCGACACCCTCGCCCCACGCGGTGCCGTCGGCGCCCGCGGCGAAGGACTTGCACCGGCCGTCGGCCGCCAGCGCGCGCTGAGTGGAGAACGCGACGAACGCGGCCGGTGTCGCCATCACCGTGACACCGCCGGCCAGCGCCATCGTCGACTCCCCCGAGCGCAACGATCGCACCGCCTGATGAATCGCGACCAGCGACGACGAACACGCCGTGTCCACGGTGACCGACGGGCCTTCCAGGCCCAGCACGTACGACACCCGCCCCGAGGCGATACTCGACGCCTGACCGGTCATCAGGAACTGTTCGATCGACTCGCGCACCCGCTCCTCGAGATCGCGCGAAGACGGGGCTTCGGAGTCCGGCATCAAGCCGACGAAGACGCCGGTAGCACTGCCGCGAACGGTCGCCGGATCGATACCCGCGCGCTCGAAGGCTTCCCAGGCGGTCTCGAGCACCAGACGCTGCTGCGAATCCATCGCCTGCGCCTCACGAGGGCTGATCCCGAAGAAGTTCGCGTCGAATCCGGTGGCGCCGTCGAGGAAGCCGCCCGTTCGGACATACGACTTGCCCGGCACACCCGGCTCCGGATCGAACAGTCCCTCGACGTCCCAACCCCGATCGGTCGGCCACGACGACACCAGGCTGCGCCCCTCGACCACCGCCTGCCACAACTGCTCCGGCGAGGTGACCCCACCCGGGTAACGGCACGCCATGCCGACAATGGCGATCGGCTCGGTCGCCCGCGCTTGCACATCGTCGAGGCGCGCGCGGGTGGTCTGCAGTTCCCGGATCGCCTTCTTCATGTAAGTGCGTAGTTCGTCTTCGCGAGCCATAGGGCAAACATCTCCTGCATCAGAGGTATCGACAGGGAAGCGAGCAGTGCGGCGGGATCGGGAATTCGCCCTGCGATCTACTCGACAACACTGACCGGCGCCACGCTACGACAGCGGGCAACCGAATTCCCCGCGCGCCGAACCTCTTTGGGAAACGACCAACAGCCGCCGCGTCGTCCCTGACATTTTCCAAACGCATTGCCACCCGGTGACCGCGATTCGTAAGGTCATGCGCCATGGCAAGGACTCCCGATCCGATACCGGATCAGCACGGCCGACGATTCGTTATCACCGGGGCCAACGGCGGTCTCGGCGAGGTGGTGACCCGCACCCTGGCTGCCCGTGGCGCCACGGTGATCATGGCTTGCCGCGATCCGAAACGGGGACGGGATATCGCCGATCAACTGGACGGCGATATCTCCGTGGCGAGTCTGGATCTTGCCGATCTGGCCGATGTGCGACGATTCGCGCAGCAATGCGGCGAATTCGATGTGCTGATCAACAACGCCGGGTTGATGAATGTGCCGTTCGCCCGTACCGTCGACGGATTCGAAACCCAATTCGGCGTCAACCATCTCGGGCACTTCGCGTTGACTGGCCTGCTGCTGGATCGAATCCAGGACCGGGTCATCTCGCTGTCGAGTATTTCCCACGGATGGACGAAGGCACTGCCGCTCGACGATCTGCGCTTCGAGCGCCGTCGATACAGTCGGCATTCGGCCTATCCGGAATCGAAGCTGGCCACCCTGATGTTCGGCCGCGAACTGCAGCGCCGGTTGCGCGAATCCGGGTCGCCGCTGCGGTCCTACGCCGTGCACCCCGGTGTCGCGCCGACCGGGCTCGTCGCCAGGACACAGACACCACTCGATTACGTGGCCGAGCCGTTCATCCGGCTGGTCGGCCAATCACGAACCGCCGCAGCCCAATCCATGCTGTTCGCCGCCACCGCGCCGGACGCGGACCCCGACGTCTACTGGGGCCCGACCAAGCTGTTCAACACCCGAGGCCCGGTCAGCGCCTGCCCGTCGAGCGCACTGTCGCAGGACCGGGCCCTCTGGCAGCAATTGTGGACGGCGTCCGAACGCGCCACCGGTGTCCGTTTCCCCGCGTCGGCGGTGATCCATGAGAATTAGCCTGCGCACCGTGGCCTGCGCCGTCATGGTCGGCTTGCTCGCCGCCTCGGGCGCTCCGTCGGCCGCCGCGACACCACCGGTGTATCCGATGCCTGATCCCGACCCCTTCTACGCCGCGCCCGCCGACATCGCGAGCAAGGAACCCGGCGCCGTGCTCGCGGTCCGCGTTCAAGAGCCGCTGCCCTATTTCCCGACCGCCACGGTCACTTTGGTGAAGTTCCGGTCCACTGACTCGCAGGGCCGACCGATCGCCGCGACCACCACGATCCTCACCCCGAAGGACCATCGTCGCGGCGCGCCGCTGTTGTCGTATCAGCACATCATCAACGGCCTCGGCACCCAGTGCGCGGTCTCGCGCGCCCTCTATGCCTACGATCCCAATCTGCTCTATCGGGCTGTGCCGCTGCTGAATACGATGCTGCTGCGCGGCTGGAGCATCGCCCTACCGGATCATCTCGGCCCGAACGCCGCCTACGGCGCGGCCAGACTCGGTGGCCAGATCACCCTCGACAGCATTCGCGCCGCGACCAGGGTCCCCGAACTCGGACTCGCCGAGAGCCCGTCGGCCATGCTCGGCTACTCCGGCGGTGGCATGGCCACCGGCTGGGCTGCCGCGCTCGCGCCGGACTACGCCCCCGAGCTGCGCCTGGTCGGCGCCGCGCAGGGCGGTGTGCCGATGAACATCACCACGATGGCGCGCACTCTCGGTTTCGCCCCGCATCCCATGTTCGGTCTCGCGATGGCCGCCGCGCTCGGGCTCGAACGCGAGTACCCCGAGCGCCTTCCGATCACTGAGCAGCTCAACGAGACCGGCTTGGCGGTGCGCGATGCCATGGCCAACGGTTGCACCGTCGAACTCATCGCCGCCGGTGCGATGCACAGCGCCTCCGATCTCGCCTCGACCGTCTCGCTGATCGACGACCCGCGGGCGTGGGAAGTGGGCGACGCCAACAGCCTGGAGCTGTTCGAACCCGTGCCGACGATGCCGATCTTCGAGTGGCACACCCCCATCGACCCGCTCATCCCCGTCGACGCTGTCGATCGCACGAACCAGCGTTACTGCCTGGCCGGAACACCGGTGCTGTCCGAGCTCTATCCGAGTCCCGATCATCTGGCCACCGCGGTCATGGGTTTCCCGGCTGCCGTCGCGTGGCTCGATGCCCGCTTCCGCGGCGAGCCCGCCCCGAGCAACTGCTGACTTCTCCGACAGACAAGGATCCGCCATGCGCCGGATACTGACCGCCGCGCTGACGGTGCTGTTCTACAGCATCACCGTCGCCCTCTTCGCTCCCGCGGCGACGCCTGAACCGCTCTATCCCACACCGAATCCCGACCCCTTCTTCACCGCGCCCGCCGATATCGGGCACTTCGCCCCCGGCGACGTGGTGCGCCAACGCAAGTTCAACCTCGGCCCCTACCAGGGCACCGACATCTGGCACGTCGCCTTCCGCTCGACCAACTCCGCGGGCGACCCGATCATGGGTGTGACCACGGTCTTGATCCCCGCCGGTGTCGCGAACCCGCCGCTGGTGTCGTATCAGGCGCTGATCAACTCCCTCGGCACCAAATGCAACCCCTCCACCTCGCTGATCAACGACGAGACCCCCGACGCGTTCGGTGCGGTACTGCCGCTGGGCCGTGGTTGGGCGGTGGCCCTGCCCGACTACCTCGGCCCGAATGTCGCCTACGGCGCCGCCAAGCTCAGCGGCATGGTGACCCTGGACAGTGTGCGTGCGCTCCAGCGAGCGCCCGAGCTCGGCCTCGGACAGTCCCCGATCGCACTGGCCGGGTACTCCGGTGGCGGATTGGCGACCGCGTGGGCCGCCGCCATGCAACCGACCTACGCGCCGGAGTTGACGCTCGCCGGCGTCGCCGCGGGCGGCATCCCGGCCGACCTCGAACAGATGGCGCTCGGGATCGGCTTCGGGCACCATCCCGGTTTCGGTCTCGCCTGGGCGGCGGCAATGGGCCTGGAACGCGAATACCCCCAGCGTTTGCCCATTTCCGACCAGCTCAACGGCGAGGGCCTGTGGTTCCGCGACTTCACCGCCGACGAATGCCGACGCTTTCTGCTGTTCCACGGTGTGGCCCGCAGCGCCGAACAGTTGGCGGCGACCAAATCCCTGATGGACAGCCCCGAAGCGCGGGCGGTGCTGCGCGAGAACAGTTTGCGCCACAACCCCGCGATCCCGCAGACCCCGATGTTGATCTGGCAGGGCGTCTTCGACGGGCTGACCCCCTTCGACGCCGTCGAAGACGTCGCCACCCGCTACTGCGCGGCAGGCGCGCCGGTCACCTTCTCCCGCTACCAGATCGCCGAGCACATGACGACCGCCGTGGCAGGTCTGCCCGAGGCCTGGAACTTCATCGAAGCCCGGTTCCGCGGTGAACCCGCGCCGACCCGCTGTTGATCACAGCGCGCCGAGCAGGTCTTCCAGGCGGACCGGGACATGTCGGAGGCGGACGCCGGTGGCGTGGTAGATCGCGTTACCTACCGCGGCCGCCGAGCCGACGATGCCGATCTCGCCGATTCCCTTGCTGCCCATCGGGTTCAGATGCGGGTCGTGTTCGTCGATCCAGCTGACATCGATGTCGCCGATATCGGCGTTGACCGGGATGTGGTACCCGGCCAGGTCGTGGTTGACCACCGTGCCGAGGCGTGGATCGAATTCGCTGCGTTCGAGTAGTGCCATCGACAGGCCCATGGTGACGGCACCGACGAACTGCGAACGGGCCATGCGCGGATTGATGATGCGGCCCGCGCCGAAGACACTGACCACGCGCGGAACCCGGATCTCGGCGGTGTCGCTGTTCACGCGGACCTCGACGAAATGAGCCCCGTAGGCGTGGGTCGAAAACTTCTCTCGCTCAGGGTATTCGGGTGCTTGTACGGTGATCTCGGCGCCGTCGGCGGGTTCCTGCCCGAATCGGTCGCGGAAGGCTCGCGCGGCCGCCACCACGGCCGAACCCCAGGACGCCATGCCGGTCGAACCGCCCGCGACCGTCCCTTCGGGGAGATCGGAATCGCCGATGCGCAGCGCGATCCGGTCCAGCTCGACACCGAGCGCGTCGGCGGCGATCTGGCCGAGCGAGGTCCAGGTGCCCGTGCCGATATCGACGGCGTCGATGGCCACTTCGTAGCGGTCACCGCGACGGCGCACGCGGGCGCTGTTGCCCCCGGCGGTGTCGGCCGGGTAGGTGGCTGCCGCGACCCCGGACCCGATCAGCCATCGGCCCTCGCGTCGCGACTTCGGCGCCGGGTCGCGCTGCGCCCAGCCGAAGCGCCGCGCCCCCGTACGCAGGCACTCGGCCAGCCCGTGCGTGGAGAACGGGTGCCCCGATTCCGGGTCGACTTCGGGTTCGTTGTGGATGCGCAAGGCGATCGGGTCCATGCCGAGCGCGACCGCGAGTTCGTCCATCGCCGTCTCCGCCGCGAACATCCCCGGGCAGTGCCCGGGCGCGCGCATCCACGACGAGACGGGGACGTCCAGCCTCGCGAAACGGTGCGAGGTCGCTCGGGTGGCCGCCGCGTACATGACGCGACTGACCACCGCGGTCGGTTCGGCGAATTCCTTCACCGTGGACGCCTGCGCGATCGCCGCATGGGCGATCGCGGTCAGGGTGCCGTCGGGATGCGCGCCGAGCCGGATCCGCTGCACGGTCGGCGTCCGGTAGCCGGCGAGGGAGAACAGTTGTCGCCTGGTCAGCGGCAGTTTCACCGGTCGTCCACCGGACAGTGTCGCTGCCATCGCCGCCAGCACGATATTGGCGTGCGGCTCACCCTTGGACCCGAAGCCTCCGCCGACGAAGGGCGCGATCACCCGCACCTGTTCGGGCGCCAACCCGAACAGCGGCGCGATCTTCGACCGCACCACGTGGGGGCCCTGGGTGGAGTCGAACAGCACCAGGGTGTCGTCGCTCCAGTGCGCGACGGTGGCGTGCGGTTCCATCGGATTGTTGTGCACCATCGCGGTCGTATAGGTGTGGTCGATCGTGACCGGGGCGATGTCCATGGCCGCGTCCACGTCACCGATCGAGGTGTCGGCGGGAAATCCGCCGCTCACCTCGTCGGGGTGGGAGAGGTCGTCGCGGTCGGCGCCGAACGTGACGTCGGCGGGCTGTTCGTCATAGGTCACGCGCACCTGGGCGGCGGCTTCGCACGCCACCTCCAGGCTGTTCGCGATGACCGCGCCGATCACTTGCCCGCGGAACGCGATCTCGTCGTTCTGCAGAATGAACAGTTCGTTGTCGTCGTCGACGGCCAGCCGGGGCGCGTTGTGGTGGGTGAGTACCGCGACGACGCCGTCGATCCGCTCGGCCACGGACGTGTCGATCTCGCGGATCCGCCCGCAGATGATCGTCGACTGGATCGCGAAGCCGTACAGGGGATCCGGTTGCGGATGCTCCATCGCGTAGGGCGCGACACCGCGGAGTTTGGCCGGTCCGTCGATGCGGGTGGGTGAGCTGCCGATCGCCCGTGAGTTCATCGCAGCCCGCTCAGCTCACGCAGCGTCGCGACGAGGGTGTTGCGCGCCAACGGGACCTTGAAGCCGTTCTGGCGCTGTGGGCGTGCGTCGGCGAGTTCGGCATCCGCGGCGGCGGCGAAGTGCGCCTCGGTGGCCGCCCGCCCGCGCAGTTCGGCCTCGGCGCGACGGGCTCGCCACGGTGTGGCCGCGACACCGCCGAACGCGATCCGCACATCCCGAACGACCCCGTCGGCGATGTCGACCGCGACCGCCACCGAGACCAGCGCGAACGCGAACGACGCGCGATCGCGAACCTTGCGATAGGTGGAGGTCGCGGCCCAGTCGAGTGCGGGCAGGTCGACGGCGGTGATCAGGTCGCCGTGTTCGAGGACGGTGTCGCGTTCGGGGTCGTCGCCGGGCAACCGGTACAGCTCGGTCACCGGGATCTCGCGCTCGCCACGCGCGCCGAGCACCTGGACCACCGCTCCCGATGCCGCCATCGCCACCGCCATATCGGAGGGATGGGTGGCGATGCACTGGTCGGACGCGCCGAGAATGGCCTGGTCGCGGTCGAATCCGCCGATCGCCGAGCATCCGCTGCCTGGGTCGCGCTTGTTGCAGGGCACGGTCGAATCCTGGAAGTAGGGGCATCTGGTGCGCTGCAACAGGTTTCCCGCGGTGGTGGCGAGGTTGCGCAGTTGGGCGGACGCGCCCGCCGAGAGGGCGGCCGACAGCATCGGGTAGCGAGCCCGGATCACCGGATGCGCGGCGAGGTCGGCATTGCGCACGGCCGCACCGATGCGTACACCACCGTCGGGCAGTGGGCTCACCTGATCGAACGGCAGTCTGCTGACGTCCACGAGCTTCGCCGGCGCGATGATCCCGAGCTTGAGGTGATCGACGAGATTGGTTCCCGCGCCCAGGAATACGGCGTCTGGATCGGCGAGCACCGCGGCGACCGCCTGCTCCGCATCGGTGGCGCGTTCGTAGGCGAACTCCCTCATCGGGCGACCTCCTGAATCGCCGCGACAATGTTGGGATACGCCCCGCAGCGACACAGATTGCCGCTCATCCGTTCCCGGATCTCGTCGGCGCTCAACGCGATCTCGGCCGTCGGATCCGCGCTCGCCTGGCTCGGCGCGCCCGCCTTCACCTCGTCGAGCATGCCGACCGCCGAACAGATCTGCCCCGGCGTGCAGTATCCGCACTGGAAGCCGTCGTGTTCGAGGAAGGCCCGCTGGACCGGATGCAGGTCGTCGCCGTCGGCGAGTCCGTCGGCGGTGACGATCGTGGCTCCGTCGTGGGCGACGGCCAGCGCCAGGCACAACGTCGCCCGTCGTCCGTCCAGCAGCACCGTGCACGAGCCGCACTGCCCGCGATCGCACCCCTTCTTCGGGCTGGTGACCCCCCACTGTTCACGCAGTACATCCAGGAGGGTGGTGCGGGTGTCGACGTCCGCCACCCGGCTACGCCCATCGACTGTCACATTGATCCGCGCACGCATCGAACGGCCTCTCGTCGTGGGACACCGACTCCACACAGACACACGCAGCCAACCCGTCCGGGCTCGCTACCAGCACAGACGGTACCGCTGTGCGCACCAGCTCCACGCTACCCAATACGGGTCGCTCGGGTCGGGCTCCTGGCCGCACCGATGAGTTTCGTGCGGCGGCGCCGTCCTATCGGTAGACGACATCGGATCGATCGGTGATCCACGCGCCCGGTATCGGAAGGAACGACTCATGAGGATGGCCACGTCGAAGGACGGCACGGAGCTCGCCTATGACGTCTCCGGGCAGGGGCCTGCGCTGGTGTACATCACCGGCGCGACGTGTTTCCGCAGGTTTCGTCCCGTTCTCGCCGACGTGGGGGTGTTCGCCACGAAATTCACGGTCTACAACTACGACCGGCGCGGCCGTGGGGACAGCGCAGACGTGCTGCCGTACGCGATCGAGCGAGAAGTCGACGATATCGAGGCCGTAGTCGACGCCGCGGGTGGACGAGCGATTCTCTACGGCCACTCCTCGGGTGCCGCGCTGGCACTCGAGGCGGCAGTGCGGATGCCGGACAAGATCGACAGGGTCGTGATCTACGACGCTCCCTATGTGCACGACGAGGCCGAGCGGGCTGCCTACGCCGAACTGGCCCAGAAGGTATACGCGCTTCTCGACGAGGGAAGGAATGCGCGAGCGCTGAAAGCATTCCTGAGTGGGATCGGAATGCCACGGGCGTTCGTCGCGCTGCTACCGCTGTTTCCCGGCTGGAAGACGATGAAGGCTCTCGCTCCCACGCTGCGCTACGACATCGGGATCACCGAGACACTTCCCCCGGTGGAACGTTTCGCGAGCATCCAGGTACCGGTGAATGTCGTTGTCGGGGGCAAGAATCCGGCCGGCATGCAGCAGGTGGCGCGAGAACTGGCCTCGGCGATCCCCCGTGCCGCGCATCGAGTGCTCGCCGGGCAGGACCACATGGTCAGCGCCGCGGCGTTGCTCCCGATACTGACAGATTCCGCCGTCGATAATTGAACCCGCTTGCGCCGCCAGGGTTCTCGGCCTTGGCCTAGATCGTCCGCCTAGATCGTCGTCCACGACGGCGGCGGGATCGTTCGGACGGACTCCAGCAGTGGGAGCTTGCGCGCGACGGCCAGGGCTTCGGTGCGGCTGGCGTAGACGGGGAGCCACTCGGTGAGACCGGCGGCGGTGATGATGCGGTCGGTGACCGACGGGACGGGATTGATCACACTCATCCGCAGCTTGCCCCGTTGGGCGCGGGTCGCCATATCGAGGATCGCCCGGCAGGACATGAAGGTCACGTCCCGGATGTCGATCAGCAGATGACCCGAATCCCCCTCCGCGGCGATGGCGTCGTCGAGAACCGCGCGCCACTCGGGCAGATTGCAGGCGTCGATCTCCCCGTGCACGTGCAGCACGGTCGCCGTGTGATGGAGGGTGATCTCCACGCGCAGCGCCGAGGCGCAATCTTCGGTCCGGGCCGTCTTGTCACCATGGTTGGAATGGGTGGTCACGAGTGCTCGATCCCTCGACACCGGCAGGTGTACACACTGCCCCGGCCGGTCCTGGTGGCTCAAGATCGGCTGGTGAATCAATTTCAGCACGCCGAGTCGACGGTGTCACCGGTTGTGATGGATCTGATGCGAGCCACCGTTGCGGTCAACGGCATCCTTCGAGGGTGGCGTCGGCGATTTCGCTGATCACGTCGGCGATCTCGTGTCGTCGGTGCATCGCCGCCAGCTGACGGCGCGCGCCGTTTCCGCGCTCGGCGAGCGCGCTGACCGCCTCGGTGACGAAGCCGCGGTCGCCGCACCGATCCAGTGCCGAGGAGATGTCGTCGACGAGCGCGGCGAGCAACTCCTGATGGGGAACGACTCGTCCCGCGACCAGGTCGAGGCCCGCGCCGTCCAAGCCCGAACGCGCGGCGTTCCAATAGGCGGCCCGTAGGACGTCGCCGGACACCGCGGGCGCGGGGATGTCGTGCGCGATCGCCTCGAGCGCGGTGACGACGATTCCTCGGATGAGCGCGGCCAGCAGGGCGGATTCTTCGACTGTCGCCGCAACGTCACTCACCCGGATTTCGACGGTCGGGAAGGTCTCCGACGGGCGGACATCCCAATAGACCATCTTGTTGTCGAGGATGCTGCCGCTGGCCCGCATCATCGCGACGATCGATTCGTAGTCGCCGAGTGAGGCGAAATACGGTGGCGGACCCGCACTGGGCCACCGGCGCCACAGAATGCTGCGCCAACTCGCGTAACCGGTTTCGCTACCGCGGTAGATCGCCGAGTTCGCGGTCAATGCCAGCAGGATCGGCAGTCGCGGTCGCACATGATTGCTGACCAGAACCGCGGTCTCGCGGTCGGGCACCGCCACGTGCACGTGGCACCCGCACAGTCCCTGCTCGTGGGCGATCATGCCGAACGAGTGCGCGATGCGCTGGTAGCGCGGTGTATCGGTGACCGGATATCCCGCGGGCACTGTCGGCGGCACCGCCACCGCCAGCAAGCGGGTCCCGTGCTCGGCCGCGCATTCGGCCACCCGGCGTCGCGAGGTCCGCAATTCCGTCAGCAACGCGCCGATGTCGGTGTGCACCCTGCTGCTCGTCTCGACCTGACAGCTCGTCAACTCCAACTGCAGATCGATCCCCGCCCTCTTCGCCGTATCGGCGACCAGGGTGTTCTTCGGCGCGGGGGCGCCGGAGTCGGGCTCGGTCAGCAGGAACTCCTCCTCGACGCCGACCGTCGGAACATGCGCGGACACTTTCCTCACCTCCAGCACCTGCGGAGCGAGCGCGGGTCATCGGTCCGATGTGGACCGATGACCCGGGCGCTGTATCAGCGGTCAGTCGCGGAAAGCGTCCTTGACCTTTTCGCCGGCGTCCTTCAGGTTCGACTTCGCCTGGTCGCCGCGGCCTTCGTTCTCGAGATCACGGTCGTCGGTGGCGCGGCCGGTAGCTTCCTTGGCCTTACCGGCCAGCTCCTCGGCCTTGTTCTTCGCCTTGTCAGCGATACCCATGACATTCCTTTCAGGCTGTTTCTCGGCCAACTGGTGGCCGTGGGCCGTCCTGGGGACCCATGAACGGCCTACCCGGGTCTCCCAGGTGCAAACAGGCACAGCCGGCAGGGTGAATAATCAGGCGCATGACCGAACGGGACGACACCTCCATGGCAGAGCGCGCGCTTGTCGAGCGCGTGATCGGAGTGGGCGACCCGTCGACCGTCGGGCGCTTCCGGTTTCGATTCGCCACCAGGCAATGGGAGTGGTCCGACGAGGTCGCGCGGATGCACGGCTACCCGCCCGGTACCGTGCCGACGACGGAGATGTTGCTCTCACACAAGCATCCCGACGATCGGGATCGGGTCGCGGCGATGCTCACCACGGTGGAGGTGAGCGGTGCCTTCTCGAGCCATCACCGCATCATCGATACACACGGGCGGGTGCGCGACGTGCTGGTCGTCTCGGTGCCACTCACCGATCCGGACGGGACGGTGGTCGGTACCGAGGGCTATTACATCGACCTGTCCGATACCGCGGCCGAATACCGGCGTGAGGCACTCGACAGCACCCTGCCCGCGTTGCTGGAGGCGCGCGTGGTGATCGAGCAGGCCAAGGGCGCGCTGATGCTCGCCTACGGGGTCAGTGCCGACCAGGCGTTCCGGGTGCTGCGGTGGCGGTCGCAGGAGACCAATGTGAAGCTGCGCGCGATCGCCGAACGCTTGGTGGCCGCGTTGCCGACCGTGGCCGGTGACGAGGTGCGGCTGCGAACCCGGCTCGACCATGTGCTGCTCACCGCGCACGAAGGCACCCGAGTAGACCCCGTCGGCTAGCGGAGGAGGTCTACTCGGGGGCGGGCGCCGCCTATCGAAGCATCGGCGGTGGGGGGACCGTATCGGGACCGGGTGGACCCGGTGGAGCCGGTACCGGATCGCCGGGCCCCGGCGGAGTCGGCGGGGCGGGTACCGGATCAGGACCGGGTGGGCTCGGCGGCGGGGGCACCGGATCCGGGCCGGGCGGGCGGGGTGGGGTCGGCACCGGGTCGCCGGGGCCCGGCACGAACGGGTCCGGTGCGGGGCCCGGTGGCGCGGGCTCCGGGGGTACGGGCACCGGGCTCGGCTCGGTGAGCTCGATCGCGAACATCATGGTCTCCTGTCATCGGTGCGCGAGCGGGTACGCGACGTTGAGCACCCGCACAGGCCACGAAGCAGGTCGAGCGCGCACACCGCGACGACGTCGTCGGCATCACGATGGTGCGTTCGACCTGCCCGAGGTACTCCGGTGTCGACACCGTGTAGCGAAAAGCGTGGCTGGGCCGGTTCTTCGGCGCCCGATTCAGCGTCGACCCGTCACCACACTGGTGGAATGCCCGCCCACACGCACTCGAAACGGTGGCGGCACTACACCGTCGGTGTAGATCAGGAGTCGTCTTCGATGCGCGCCCACGCGCGATGCTCGGCCAGATCGGTGAGCAGCGCGCTCGTCGCCGACACCGCGTCGGCGACGGTGACTCCCGGTGCGTCGGGGTCGATGTCGTTGCGCTGCAACGCCGATACCGCGGTACCGACCGCGCCGATCGCCTTGCCGTGCCGCCACATCTCCTCGACCAACAGGTTCACCCGCTGGTCCGCGGGGGCGGCCAGCAACAGCACCGCGTCGAATTCGACCGATCGCATCGTGGCGAAGGTCCGTGCCACCGGAATACCGCCGACGACTCCACCACGCGCCGCGACGAGCATCGGCCTGACCTTGGCCTCTTCCAGTGCGGTCATGACGTCCTGCACGGCGTCGGCCGACGCCTCGTCGACCAGTACGGCCACCGTCCGGCCGTCCACCGGGAAATCGCCGTGCCGCTGCGACAACGCGGGACTCGGCGCGAGATCCACGACTTCGCTGGTCGGGGCAGGCTTGTCGAGCCCGAGCTGTCCGGCCACGTAGTCTGCCAGCCCGTCGTCGACATTGACCAGCATCTGCAGGCCCCGCTTGCGCACCGTCTCCGACAGGCACTTCCCGAGTTCGAAGGAGAACGCGTCAGCCAGATGCTGCTGTTCGCCGGGGGTCAGACTGCGATAGAACATGCGCGGTTGCGAGTAATGGTCGGCGAACGAAACCGAGCCCGCGCTGTCGGCCGATGTCCGCAGTTTCGCGGTCGGCGGCGGAATGGGTGTCGGCGATTCGACATAGGCGTCGCCGGCGAAAGTCGCCGCGTAGGGGCAACCACCGCCCAGCGAATTGGGTTTGTAGGCAGCGACTCCGGGGTGCACGGCGGTCTGGTGCATGCCGTCACGGAAGAGGTCGTTGACCTCGGCGTGCGGGGTGTTGATGGGCAGCTGCGTGAAGTTCGGGCCGCCGAGCCGACTGATCTGAGTGTCGAGGTAGGAGAACAACCGGCCCTGCAGCAGCGGGTCGTCGGTGACCTCGATGCCGGGGACCAGATGCGTCGGGCAGAAGGCCACCTGCTCGGTTTCGGCGAAGAAATTCTCCGGATTCGCGGTGAGCCGCAGCGTGCCGATCGTGCGCACCGGCGCGAGTTCCTCGGGGACGATCTTGGTCGGGTCAAGCAGATCGATGCCCTCGAAGAGATGGTCGGGGGTGTCGGGGAACACCTGCACACCGAAATCCCATTCGGGCGGCATACCCGCCGCGATCGTGTCGGCCAGATCCCGGCGATGGAAATCGGGGTCGAATCCGGCCGTCATCTGGCATTCTTCCCACAGCATCGAGTGCACGCCGAGCCGCGGCTTCCAGTGGAATTTCACCAGACTCGTCGTGCCGTCCTCGGCGACCAGACGAAACGTGTGGATACCGAACCCCTCCATCATCCGCAACGAACGCGGCAACGCCCGGTCCGACATATTCCAGAAGGTGTGCGCGGTCGCCTCGGTGTGCAGCGTGACGAAATCCCAGAAGGTGTCGTGCGCGGACTGCGCTTGCGGGATCTCGCGGTCGGGTTCCGGCTTTCCGGCGTGGATCACATCGGGAAACTTGATCGCTTCCTGGATGAAGAACACCGGAATGTTGTTACCGACCAGGTCGTAGACCCCTTCTTCGGTGTAGAACTTCACCGCGAAACCGCGGGTGTCGCGCACCGTGTCGGCCGACCCGCGTGAGCCGAGCACCGTGGAGAACCGGACGAAGACCGGCGTGCGCGCGTCGGCGGCCAGAAACTTCGCCCGCGTGAGCGACGCGGCGGCGCCGTTGGCGACGAACACCCCGTGGGCGGCGGTGCCGCGGGCGTGCACGACCCGCTCCGGGATACGTTCGTGGTCGAAGTGGGTGATCTTCTCACGCAGGTGGAAGTCCTGCAGCAGCGTCGGCCCACGCGGACCCGCCTTGAGCGCGTGATCGGTGTCGGCCACACCCGCGCCCTGCGGGGTGGTCAGTCGAGGGCCCTGCTGGGCGCGCACGGTCGCGTCCCCGGGAACCGGCGCGCCGGTGGGGCTGCGCAGCGCGGGACCTTGTTGATCGGCTGCCGGACCCGCCTGCTCGCACGGGGTCCCCGCGTCCTCGTCGGGGGGTGTCGGGGGGCGGGTGAATTCGGCCGGAATATTGTTGTCGGTCATAGTATTTCGTCGTCCCTTCGTCGCACTGAGGAAATCAGAGAATGGGTCTGCCGCCGGTCACTGCGAGTCTGGCTCCGGAAATGTAGCTGCCGTCGTCGGCCGCCAGCAGAACATAAGCCGCGGCGAGTTCCGCGGGCTGACCCGCCCGTCCCAGCGGAGTGTTGTCGCCGAACTTCGCCACCTTTTCCGGTGGCATGGTGGAGGGAATCAGCGGGGTCCAGATCGGGCCCGGCGCCACGCTGTTCACCCGAATCCCCTTCTCGCCGAGCAACTGCGCCAAACTGGCCGAGAGATTCGAGATCGCCGCCTTCGTCGCGGCATACGGCGCCAAGGTCGGATTGGGCATGTCGGAATTGACCGAGGAACTGCCGATGATGGAGGACCCCGGGCGCATGTGCGGCACCGCCGCCTGTACCAGATGGAAGTATGCGCCCACATTCACGGCGAAGGTGTAGGCGAATTCCTCGTCGCTGATCTCGGACAAGTCGGTATGGGTCATCTGATACGCGGCATTGCTCACCAGCACGTCGACGGTGCCGAATTCCTCGACCGCCCGCGCGATCACCGCGCGACAGTGCGCGGGCTCGGACAGATCCCCCGGCACCAGCACGGCACGACGTCCGGCCTGCTCCACCCACTCGGCCACTTCCCGCGCATCGGAGTCCTCGTCCAGATAGGAAATGAGCACGTCAGCGCCTTCACGGGCGAAAGCGATCGCCACAGCCCTGCCGATTCCGCTGTCCGCGCCGGTCACCACCGCCGCTTTGCCTACCAGCTTCGCCGACCCGCGATAGCTGTGCTCCCCGCAATCGGGGACCGGTGTCATCTGCGACTGGATCCCGGGAACCTTTTGCTGTTGTTCGGGAAAACCCATGTTCGAAGCCCTCCAGCTAGGAAGTACCGTCCTCCGGGGGACTACCGCGTTATTCACTCGGCAAACAGCGGTTCGGCCCCGGCTCGTGGGGTAACCGGCGCGTATGGAGATAATTGCGATCGTGGCCTTGGTCGCCCTCGTCGCAGTGGTTCTGCTGATGCGCAAGTCACGTGGCAGGCGCCCAGATGAACCGGAGTCGACAGGCAACGACCCGAAATGAGCCCGAGGCGTGACCGGATGGTTACGGGGTAACCTGCGACCAAACGGTGTGTGGATGAGGAGGTGGCGTGCGAGCTCGAGACCGCGACACCGCTCCCCGTTCGCGGACCGTCGGGTTCCAGGTGCCCGCGGAACTGGATCAGCTGAGCATGGTGCACGCGCTCGCCGAAACTGTCCTGCTCGTAGGCGGTTTCGCGCTCGACGAAGTCACCGATCTGCTCCTGGCACTCGACGAAGTGGCCACCGCGTTGATGCTGGCCGCGACGCCGAACTCGGAACTCGACTGCTCCTTCACCGGCGGTGACGGCGCGCTCGGCGCCCGGGTGAGCGCACTGGCCCGCGAGCCCGCCGCCCTCGACGAGCAGTCCTTCGGCTGGCATGTCGTCGCGACGCTGACCGACGCACTGCGCACCGACTACGCCGGCTTCGACCCGGCTCGCGGCGGCTATCCGACCACCGTCGAATTCGGCTGGATTCGGCGCTTGCACGGACCTACCGAGTCGTGACATTCGGGGACTAGCCTCAGAGGTAGGGCATAGCCCCGGGTCCCGGTGGGTACCCCATGAACACATCTGCAACCGCCTGGAAGTGAGGCAAGTAGCGATGACATGGGAATCAACGAAGCCAGCCGACCGTCCGACCGTCCGACGGTCCCATTCGCACGGTGACAGTTACGACAACATCGAACCGTGGTTCGAGAAGCTGCGGGCACTGCCGCCCGGCGACGCGCACCGCGACATGGTGCGCGGACAGGTCATCGAACTGTGTCTGCCGCTCGCCGACCATATCGCGCGCAAGTTCAACGGCCGTGGCGAGCAGTTCGACGACCTCGAGCAGACCGCCAGGGTCGGGCTCGTGCTCGCCGTCGATCGCTATGACGTCACCCGCGGCTCCTCCTTCCTGTCCTTCGCGATCCCGACGATCATGGGTGAGGTGCGCAGGCACTTCCGTGATCGCACCTGGGCGGTGCGTGTGCCGCGACGGCTCAAGGAGATCCAGCTCAGGATCGGCCCGGCCACCGAGGACCTGTCGCAACGGCTCGGGCGATTCCCCACCGCGCACGAACTCGCCGACGAACTCGACGTCGACCTGGTCGAGGTCACCCGCACGCTGGTCGCGGGCAACGGATACCAAACCAACTCCATCGACGGGGTCACCCATGACGGGCGCGACAACTCCACTCAGCCGATCACCGACACCCTCGGCTCCGACGAGCCCTGCTACCAGCTCACCGAGGACGCGATGGCGGTCCGTCCGCTGATCGCCGCCCTGCCCGCCGAGGAACGGCGGGTGCTGATCATGCGCTTCTACGAGACCAAGACCCAGGGTCAGATCGCCGAGGAACTGGGCGTGTCGCAGATGCAGGTCTCGCGGATCCTGTCTCGGACCTTGGCCTCGCTGCGTGATCAGGCACTGGCCGAGACGACGCCGGCGCAGTGACAGCAGCGCCGCCACGTGCCAGAATTGTTCCAGGTTGAGACCTCCAGCCGACCCCGGATCTCGTGCACCGCGCCTCGGCTGTCGACCGAGGGCATGTCGGTAGTGCGAACCGGATCGCCCTGTCGCACAGGAGGCTGTATGTCTGTCGTCATGGATCGCCGGCATTCGAGTCGGCTGCGCTGGTACCGCGGGCGCTCCGCGGACGCCGCAGCCGAGTTGGCCCTGCGCGACCCGGGACGACCAGGCTGCTGGGTGCTACACGGCGGTGTCGTGCTCGACGCCGCGCGAATGCCTCGATTCTGTGCGCTCCTGAATCGCTCGGTGCGGTCCGGCGCGCGCATCGTCGTCCTGGATCTGCGCGGCACCGAATTCCTGAGCATCAGGGTCGCGGCGATGCTGCGCGAGGTCAAGATCGACGCGTGGGCACACGGGGTCGATCTCTGCCTGCTCACCGGCACGCGTGAGGTGGAGCGGGCACTGGATCTGGTCGGCGTGCGGCCGCTGTTCCGGTACTACCAGTCGGTCGACGAGGCCTCGGGGTCGGAACCAGGTCACTGAGAAGCCGTTTCGCACACCCTGATCCTGGGTATGCGCTCGATGAACCCACTCCGGCGAAAGCTCGGGAGGAGGACATCGTGGATTCGAGCGACCGGATCATCACCGACTCGACACGTGCGACATCGACCCGCGTTCAGATCGACGCCGACCTCGGCCAGATCGTCATGCTCCGCGCGGTTGCCGAAACGGTTGCCCTGATCGCGGGTTTCGCCGTCGACGAGGTCGCCGACATCCGAGTCGCGCTCGACGAGGCGGCCACCTGCCTGATCCTCGACGCGGTACCGGACTCCCAGATCCACTGCGAGGTAGTCGCCGACGGGTTCCGGATCCGCGTCGCGGTCAACGCGATCTGCGGCAGCGACAACCCGGTGGACACGACCGGATTCGGCTGGCATGTGATGCAGTCGATCACCGACCATCTCGCCGCCGACCACGCGATCTACGACCGAGAACTGGGTGGCTATCCGGCGGCTGTCACCTTCACGCAGGTGCGGCGGGTGCACTGATCTCGGTGCGCAGCGAACTGCGGTCCTCGTTCCAGCATTTCAGCACGTGATCGGCGAAGCGGTCTTCGAGAAGGTTCGTGGCCTGGATGCCGAAGACGATCGAGGCGGCTTCGGCCGGTTCGTCGGCCAGCAGCCCGGCGATGACATCGCGACGCATCACCTGCTCGTGCACCGCGTCGGCCTCGACGTGTTCGGTGTAGAAGTGCGCGCACGCGGGATGCGGGAGCAGCGTGCGGGCGAGTTCGGCGAGGCGTCGCGACGCGGGCGAGGAGGTGATCTCGGCGGTGGCGAAATGCCCGACCAGTGCGCCACGCAGACCGCGATGCAGACCGAACAGCGACATCATGTCCACCAATGCCAGCATCGGCGCGGGCACCGTGTCCAGATAATGCAGATAGCCGGGCTCGAGGTCGGCACCCGACAGTAGGTCGGCGTAGAGGCGAGCGTGCACGCGCTCGCCGCGGCCGCCGCCGAACTCGTCGTACTCGACCGCCACCAACGACGCCTTCGCCTGTCCGCGCAGGCGCGGGATCACCCAGGCATAGGGGTCGGCCTCGATGTGGTGGTAGATCGAGCGATGGACGAAGTACTCGCGCAATTGATCGGCGGTCCCCCGCTCGGCGAGGAATCCGGCGACGCCGTCGGTATCGCGGGTCGGTTCGAGCAGGCGGTCGAGTTCCGCGTCGACGTCGTTGCCGCCGGGGACATCGGCACGCAGTGCCGTGAGCAGCTGGTTCTCCAGGTCACGGCGCAGGCGTAGCAGGTCCGGGTCCCATTCCCAGTTCTCGTCGACGTCGGTGAATCCCTGATAGTGCAGTTCGTAGCAGGTGTGCAGGGTCAACAGCAGGTCTTCGCCGTAGGGGTCGAGTGTCCCGACGGCCGCAACCGCGGACCCCGGTGCTCGGGTGAGCACGTCGACGATCGCGGCGGACACCTCGCCACGCGGGTGCGGAAGTGATCGCATGGCCATCAGTCGACTCTCCTCGGGTGACGTCGGCGCCGGTGGCTGGTGTCGCACAACGGGTAGGTGCCCGATCGACGGCACAGACACAGTGCCACCACGAACCGGTCGCAGTGCAGGATCGTGCCGTCGGCGGTGACCAGGTCGACGGGTCCGTCGATGAGCGCGGGCCCGTCGTCGGTGAGCACGACGCGCCGCGGTTCAGGCGGGGTCGGCGACGACGGGAGACGATGTTCGGTCGACACGGATCACCACCAGTTCCTCCTCGCGCTGGCCGGGCCGGATGAAGCCGTTCGCGGCCAACCACCCGGCGCGGGCCCGCATCACGGGCCCGAACGGGACCGTTCCCCTCGCCACCACCTGGGCTTTCGTGCCCTGCTCGCGCAATTGACACAGGCTGCGCTGGGGATCGCTGATCGCCGAATGCACGATCAACCCGACGCCGTGTTCGGTGAGCAGATTCGGCAACATCGCGCACAACCGGTCGAGCACGCTCCTGCCGTCGTGGCCCGCGTCCCAGGCCAGCGCGGACCCGCGGCCGGTCGGCCGCTCGGCGGGCACGTAGGGCGGGTTCGCCACCACCACATCGAAGCGCGGCAACCGCAACGCGGATCCGAAATCGCCGTGCAGCAATTCCACAGCGATGCCGCGCAACCGGCAGTTCATCCACGTCGACATCAGCGCCGATCGGGACAGGTCGACCGCGGTCAGGCTCCCCGCGCCCGCGGCCGCGGCGGCCACCGTGAGCGCCCCGGTACCCGCGCACACGTCGAGCACGCGGCCCCCGCGCAGCGAGGGCACCTCACGCAGCGCGTGAGCGAGCAACCAGGTGTCGGCCTGCGGCCGGTAGACGCGCGGCGCGCGTAGGACCACCACGTCAGTGACCCCGCGGTTCGCCCAGGCCGAGACCCTCCTGTGCCTTCACCCGCCGATGCTCTGCGACCACGAGCCCGGCACCCAGCACCAGGCACACCACACACGCCACACCCGCGATCACGGCCCAGCCGGCGAAACCGTATCCGGCGGCGGTGAGCGTGAGACCGAGGAGCACCAACCCCACAGCGGCCAGAATCAACCCGGGCCAGTTCCTCGCGTCCCTGATCGACTCCCCCGCATGTGTCCGAGTGGTCCGAGCGTCATCGGGGAACTGCTTCTCTGTCTGATTCATCGCGCATGCTCCTTTTCGGGGACGACATCGCCCTGCCCTGGACATGCCCGCAAACCGGCGAGGCAATCAGCAGCATTCGCACCGAACCGATGCCCGCACAGACCGAATCGGTGATCAGTTCGCCTCGATGACGTCGGCCACTGGACGGCGCGGGGTGGATTCCAAGGGAGCCGCGGCGGGCGGCATGACGCCCACTCGGATCATGACGTGCGGATAGGCGCACTCCTGCAGCACGGTGGTGCGGATCTGATCACGCAGGTCGAGCATCCCCAACGGTTCGGATTGCAGGCTGGTGGCCAAGCCGAGGTAAGTGGCCTGGAGCAGGATCGCACTCGTCGCCTGGCCCGCCCGTAGCTGGGAGAGGCGGTTGTCGCGCGGGGTACAGACGACCAGCCAGTCGGCGGCGTCGGGTTCGTCGGTGTATTCGGACAGCTCCGTTTCGGCGAACACCCGCACCGGCAGTTCATCCGATGACCGGGCAGCGGGCGCGTTGCGGGCAGGCACGCCGGTCGAGCCGCCGTGGCAACCGCTCCACTTCTCCAATTCCGCCAGATAGTTGGTATCGGTGGCATGGCGGGCGGCGGCTCGGCGCATCGGGGTGGCCAGCTGCGAGAGCATGCTGTCGGGGACGTGGCGGGCCGCGGCCCCGAACCGGGAGGCGCACCGCGACACCGCGCGCAGATCGCGCGCAGCCACCGGCAGGCCGGGATAACGGCGCCGATCCGATTGCCGCAGGTGGATTGCCGCGGCCAAGCGAATATCGTGGTCCGACGGCGGACGCGGTGTGAATTTCACCGTGGCGAGATGATCGGGTCGATCCGGATCGGGCATCCGGTCGATGTGTGCCTGCCAGCCCAGCATGGCGAAGGCCACTTCGAGATGATGCAGTGCGGCGCCGCAGCTCACCACGAGGGCGCGCGCCCTCGGGTCGGTCGCGCTGACCTGACGCCCGAAGTCGGCGAAGAGTTCGACCAGACCCGGCCGGATCCGCCACCGCCACGGCTGGGTGTTGTGCACCGAGGGAGCACGCACGGCCAATTCCAGCGCGTCTCGGCATGTTGTGATGCTCGGCATTTTCTCGCCAGTCTTCCTTCCCGTGCAGGTCGGCTTTCTGAAGATCGACCCGACCCTAGATGGCGAGTCTGTGAAAATGCCCAGCCCGACGCTGAGCCACCGCTCAGTGTCGATCGTCGGTATCGCGCCGGTGCGGCGCCGCCAGGCCGGGCTCGGTCGAACTCCGAGCCCGGCCTGGGGAGTGCTACGCGGGCAGTCGAGCCTCGATCGCGTCGATGATCCGCGGACGCAGATCCGCCACGCTCACGATGGCGTCGACCGAACCGACCTCGACCGCTCGCTGGATGTTGTGGACACGGTCGAACTCCGCGGCCACATCGCCCAGCTTCTCCGCGCGAACCGAGGACCGCGTCTCGTCGAGTTCGGCGCTCAGCTCCGCACGGTCGGTACCGACGGCGTTGGCTACCCGAGTCTCGAGCTCGCGGATCCGCGGATCGGCCACGGTCCTTGCCTTCACCTCACCGGCGAACACCACCGCGGCGGCCGGTGCGCCACCGAGTACCGAGGCGAACGACCCTTCCAGCGCCAGCACGGTCATGTTCGGGTTCAGCGCCTTCGAGAACACCACGAACGCTCCGCCGTGGTAGCGCGAGATCACGCAGAACACGATGGGGCCGTCGAAATTCACGATGGCGCGCCCGATTTCGGCGCCGTATTCGAGCTGCAGCTTGCGCATCGACTCGGGCGAGCCGTCGAAGCCGGACAGGTTGGCCAGTACCACCAGGGGCCGGTTGCCGCTGGCGGCATTGATGGCCCGTGCGGCCTTCTTCGACGACCGCGGGAACAGGGTGCCCGCGGTGTAGGTGTCGGGTCCGTCGGTGGACGGGAACCCGCGTCGCGCCACATTGCGTGACTCGATTCCCAACAGGCACACCGGGATTCCGCCGAGGTGCGCGTCGTGCACCACCGCGGTCTCGGCGTCGGCCATTCCGGCCCACCGTTCCAGGACGGGGTGGTCCTGGTCGGCCAGCGCCCGCATCACGGTGCGGATGTCGAAGGGCTTCTTGCGATCCGGGTTGGCGGACGCGGAGAAGATCTCGCCGACGGTGGCAAACGTGCTGTCCGCCAGCACATGCGGGAAACCGGAGATATCGCGGTCGACGGGATCGCCGGTAGCGGCTCGGCGCGGTGCCTGCTCGCCGGGGGCGATGTAGGTGTGGTCGTAGTGCGCCATCAGAACGTCGCGGGCGGCGGACAGGTTCGGCGCCCAGTACTGCGCCTGCCCGTTCGGGCCCATCACGCGGTCGTAGCCGCCGATGCCGAAATTGTCCTCGGCCGAGACTCCACCGGAGAAGTCGAGGGACTGCTTTCCGGTCAGGACCATGGCCGAATCGGGAGTCATGACCAGCACACCCTTGGTGTGCATGAGCATGGTGGCCTCGGCATTCCAGTACGGCTGCGCACCGACGTTGATGCCGGCGACCACGATGTTGATCTCACGACCGTCCTGGGTGAATTCGACGATCCGCTTGAGCGCGGCCGCGACCCAGTCCATGTTCTCGGTACCCGAGGCCATCGAGATCCGCGCGCCCGAGGACAGCGCATACCACTCGAGCGGCACCTGCAGTTTCTCGGCCAGATCCAGCGCGGCGATCACACGGCGACATTCCGGTTCCGAGAGCGCGCCCAGGGATTTGGTGGGGTCGCCGAGCAGCAGTACCCGGGTCACGCCCTGCGGATGCTGCGCGGTCGGCGTGGTCACCACACCGGCGACGATCGCCGCGGTGTTGTGCCCCTTGGGCCGATCGACCGGCACCAGCACATGCTCGGCGTCGAGATCGTATTCGGTGAAATCGCCGAGCAGCGAGGTCAATTCGTACGGGTACACGGTGTTGCGAGCCGCGGCGCGCAGCACCTTCTGCCGGTATTCGTCCAACGGCTCGACGGGTTCGTCGGTCCGTTCGCCCACCGTCACCTCGGATCCGCCGTCGGGACGGAACGAGATGCGCACCCCGACCTTGGTCAGCTCACCGGTCTCGGGATCGCGCTGACGGGCGATGAGCAGGATCTCCTCGAGCCCGGCGCCCGCGGCCGTCGGCAGCACGTGACCACCGATGGTCTCGAGCTCCGCGCGGGTGACATCCATGTGCGGCCAGATGTACATCACGATGCGGTTGGTGTTGAGCCGCTTCGCCGAAGGGAATCGGCTCTGGGCGCGACGGATCGAGTCGACACAGGTGGCGATGGCACTCTCGGCCGTGGGCAGTGCCACCAGCCGGCCGTCGTGGTCACGCAACGCCGCGAGGTCACGGACCTGGGCGAAGGCGAGCAGGCGCTCGTCGGAGGGATTCTCCTTGGCCACGCCGCGGAACAGGTACACCTCCTCGTCCGAGGACGGCAACCGGGTGAGGTCGAACTTGCGCAACCGCTCCAGCTGCATCCGCTGCGCGATGTAGGGGTGCAGCCCGCGGATCAACCGCTCCTCGGCCATCCCGGTCACCGACGGACGGAAGGTGAAGTGGTGGTGCATGACCGAGCCGCCGCTGCCCGCGACGGTGGCGGTGATCCGGTGTACCTGATTCGGCACCGGATGCGCGCCGAGCACCTCCTGCAGGGCAGCCGACATCGCGTCGAAGTCCTCGGGCTGCGCCTCCCAGCTGAGGTAGATGTCGGCGTCGATAGAGGCGGCGCCGCTTGCCAGTTCGGCCAGCCCGTCGAGTGCGGCGTCGAGCTGGTCGAAACTCACGGCGGTCGAGACCAGCGTCGAACCGTAGCGTTCGGCGACGACGAACGTGGTGTCGCCGACCCGCTCGGTACGGACCCCGGTGAGTCCCTTGTTGCCGTAGTAGCGCCGAGTCAGCACCTCGAGCATCGGGGTGTGATCGGGCTTGTCGCGCTCGAGCCGCTGACCGAGCAACCGCACCAGAGGTTCGGTGCTGCGCACCATCTCGGCGATCCGCGCGCCGCGATCATCGGCGTGCGGGTTGGCGTCGAGGTAGCTCAGGTGCTTGCGCACGTTGGTGTACACGCGAGCGCGGTTGCGGCGCAGCAGCGGCTGGCCGTACCAGCCGTACACCAGTCCGCGGGCGAGGTCGGCGATCACCGGGAAGCGCACCTGCGTGGCCGCGACCAGGCGCTCGAGCGCCAGGCCGACGGGTTCGCGCAGCACCTGGTCGGGCATCGGCTCGGTCAGCCATTCACGCAGCAGCGTGGTGACGACGGCGACGGTGTCGGCGGGACGTTGCTGGGCGAGGAAGATCCGGAAGACCGCCGCTTCCAGGTCGGGCGACCGATCCAGCTCGGTGATGCCGTAGTGCCCGAGCGCCGCGCCGAGCTTGGCCTGGTAGGTCTGCGGCAGCCCGGCCCGCTCGACATCGAGGCTCTGCAGATAGGTGTGGAAGTACTCGCGGGCGCTGTGCACGTGGCCGTGGCCGTGGTCGTCGTCGGCCGACCGGTTGTGACTCAGTTCGGCGAGGTCGGCGAAGACCTGTACCAGTTCGAGTTCCTCGCCGAGCGGGCGCCGGTTGTCGCTGACGGCTTCACGGCGGGCCGTGAGGTAGTCGTCGAGGACGCGACGGTCGTCGTGCGGGTCCACGTCGAAGCCGAGCAGCAGGCTGCGCAGGTCCTGCAGGCCGCGGGCCACGCGCTCGTGTGCGCGCAACGGTGTCGCCTCGCCGGGCAGGTCGAGTTCGGCGGTGCCGGTGGCCACGGCCTCGGCGGCCTCGTCGTCGTCGGCGAGTGGCTCGAGCCGCAACAGCGGCGCGCCCGCCTCGACCTGGGTACCGACGGAGACCGAGCATTCCTTCAGCCGGGCCCGGAACGGGGCGCGCAGCACCGTCTCCATCTTCATGCTCTCTAGCACGAGCACGGGCGCGCCCGCCTCGACCTCGGCGCCGACCTCGAGGGGCGTGCCGACGACCAGCGCGGGGGCGGGCGAGCGGACGACGCCGCCTTCGTCGCGGCTGATCCGGTGGGTCACCCCGTCCACATCGACCACGTGGGTGGGGCCGTGGGTGCCCGTGATCAGGCGGTAGCGGGTGCCGTTGACGACGATCTGGCCGGTGTGGTGATCGAAACGCTCGAGATCGACATCGGCGGTGCGCAGTTCTCCACCGGCCTCGATGCCGACGCGGAAGCGATGCGCACCGATCCGGGCCACGCGCACGCGGTAGCCCGCGCCGCGCAGTTTCAGGTCCAGTGGCCGTCCACTCTCGTGCTGCACCTGCGGACGGCCGCCGGACGCGGTCGAGAGCAGTCGATGCCGTTCGACCCGCTCGTCTTCCTCGTAGGCGTCGATCGCGGCCACAGCCAGCGCGACGGTGGAGTGCCGATGGGTCACCAGGCGGCCTTCGCCGCGGACGCGGTCGATCCAGCCGGTGTCGGCGCTGGCGTCGATGACCTCGGGCTGGTCGAGCAGGTCGAGGACGAAACTCTTGTTCGTCGCGCCGCCTTCGATGACGACCCGGGTCTGGGCCATGGCCCGACGCAGGCGGCCGAGCGCTTCGTCGCGGTCGCGGCCGTAGGCGATGATCTTGGCGATCATCGAGTCGAAGTCGGCGGGAATCGTGTCGCCCTGGCTGACGCCGGTGTCGACGCGGATGCCGGGGCCCGCGGGCAGATCGAGTCGCACGATGCGGCCGGGGGCGGGCGCGAAGTCGCGGTCGGGGTCTTCGGCGTTGAGGCGGGCTTCGATGGCGTGGCCGCGCTCGACCGGCGGCTCACCCTCGAGCCGGATGCCCGATGCCACCCGCAACTGGGCGTGCACGAGGTCGAAACCGGTGGTGAGCTCGGTGATCGGGTGCTCTACCTGCAGGCGGGTGTTGACCTCGAGGAAGGCGAACAGCTGGTCACCGGGGTGATAGAGGAACTCGACGGTCGCCGCACCGCAGTACCCGACCGCGATCGCGAGACGCTCGGCGGAGGCTTTGAGTTCGGCGGTCTGCTCGGCGCTCAGCACGGGAGAGGAGGATTCCTCGATCACCTTCTGATTGCGTCGCTGTACCGAGCAGTCGCGCACGCCCAGCGCCCACGCGGTGCCCTGTCCGTCGGCGATCACCTGGACCTCGACGTGGCGGGCGCCGGTGACCAGGCGCTCGAGGAAGACCACGCCGCTGCCGAAGGCACGGGCGGCTTCCTGCTTGGTGCGCTCATAGGCGTCGACGAGTTCGGCTTCGTTGGTGATCACGCGAATACCGCGACCACCACCACCGGCGGTGGCCTTGAGCATCAGCGGGTACCCGATCGCGGTGGCCGCTTCGATGGCGTCCTCGACGGTGTCGACCGCGCCCCGGCTCCACGGTGCGACCGGCACGCCGACTTCCTCGGCGATCAGCTTGGCGCCGATCTTGTCACCGAGCTTGCGCATCGCCTCGGCGCTCGGCCCGACGAAGGTGACGCCGATGTGGTCGCACAGCTCCGCGAACGCGGGATCTTCGGCGACGAAGCCCCAGCCCACCCAGGCGGCGTCTGCTTTCGTGGCGACGAGTGCCTTCTCGAGGGCCTTGAGGTCCAGATACGGCCGCGCCGATGCCGGACCGAGGTCGTAGGCGAGATCGGCTTCCCGAACGAAGGTGGCATTCCGGTCGACGTCGGTGTGCAGAGCGACGGTTTCGATCGGTAGCCCGGTCGCCGCCGCCAGATCACGGACGGCGTGGATGAGGCGCATGGCGGCCTCGCCCCGATTCACGATGGCGATACGGCTGAACACTCGCCGACTCCTTCCATTTACCCAGGACATCGTCCTGCGGGTGAGGTTTGCAACTCCCGGTCCGTGCGCAGTCTGCACTCCCGTGACCCATAAGGAAACACTGTGCGCGGGTTACCGGCACGTAGCCAAGACACGAGTGACCGCCGAGCACCGTACAACCCGGCGAACGCGAGCGGTCGAAGATGGCGAGATGGCGCCCCACGGGCGTCGCGATGCCCGTGGTCGAACCGTCACATCCCCCAAGCGAGTGGACGGCCAAGGTCTGCGGTCCCGGACCATCCACTCACTTCGAAATCCTATCAATCATGTTGACCTACAACATATTCGAGGTGATATCCCTCTCGTCCACAGCTGGTCCGAACCGGTGGCGCTCGCACCGGCTCGGCCGTCGGACCCGCCGCGGCGCCGCACCGTCGATGGTTCGATCCTCTCCCCCGCCGACGTGCGAGAACACGAACCGACCCATCCGCTGTCATCGGTGCCATAACTGCGCGCTCGAGATCGTGAGTTGTGCCAGTGGGCGCGCCGAACCGGTCGCTTCGGCACGCGGGCTTCTACCGTCGGGTCCGTGTCAGCAGACTCCCCCGGTAGCGCCGCCCCTTCCTACGACTACGACGTACTGATCGTCGGGTCGGGGTTCGGTGGCAGTGTCACGGCCCTGCGCCTGGTGGAGAAGGGATACACCGTCGGTGTCCTGGAGGCCGGTCGCCGGTTCGCGGACGCGGATTTCGCCACGACCAACTGGGATCTGCGCCGCTACCTGTGGGCGCCCCGGTTCGGCTGCTACGGAATCCAGCGCATCCACCGCCTGCGCGACTGTTTCATCCTGGCCGGTGCCGGGGTCGGCGGCGGGTCACTCAACTACGCGAACACCCTGTACAAACCCGGCGCCGCGTTCTTCGGAGATCGCCAGTGGGCCGACATCACCGACTGGGACGCCGAACTCAGCCCGCATTACGACCAGGCGCGGCGCATGCTCGGCGTCGTGCGCAATCCGCACATGACACCGGCCGACACCATCATCGAGTCGGTCGCCCACGAGATGGGCGTCGGTGACACCTTCGTGCCCACCCCGGTCGGGGTGTACTTCGGCGAACCGGGCCGGACTGTCGCCGACCCGTACTTCGGTGGCGTCGGACCCGAGCGCACCGGGTGCATCGAGTGCGGGGAGTGCATGACCGGCTGCCGCCACGGCGCCAAGAACACTCTCGTCAAGAACTATCTCGGGCTGGCGGAGCAGGCCGGGGCCGTGGTCTCGCCGATGACCACCGTGACCGCGATCCGGCCGCAGTCCGACGGCAGCTGGCTGGTCGACACCGAACGCACCGGCAGCTGGGTCCGCAAACGCCGCGCCACCGTGTCGGCGCGACAGGTGGTCCTGGCCGCGGGAACCTGGGGAACCCAGCACCTGCTGTTCCGCATGCGTGACACCGCGGTGCTTCCCGCGCTGTCGCCGCGGCTGGGTGTGCTGACGCGCACCAACTCCGAGGCCATCCTCGGCGCCGGACGCACCGAGGTCGACCCGGCGATCGACATCACCAAGGGGGTGGCGATCACGTCGTCGTTCCATCCCACGCCGAACACCCACGTCGAGCCCGTGCGCTACGGCAAGGGTTCCAATGCGATGGGCTTGCTCAACACCTATCTGGTCGACGGTGACCAGCGGTTGCCGCGATGGTCGCGGGTGCTGCTGATCGCCGGGCGCCACCCGGTGCAGACCGTGCGCCTGCTGCGCACCAATCGGTGGAGCGAGCGCACGCTGGTGCTGCTGGTCATGCAGAGCCTCGACAATTCGATCACCACCTACACCCGTCGTGGGCTGTTCGGACGCCGGTTCACCAGCAAGCAGGGTTTCGGCGAGCCCAACCCGTCCTGGATTCCGCCCGGTCACGAGGCGACACGGCATGTCGCCGCGAAATTCGGTGCCACGCCGGGCAGTACGTGGCCGGATGTGTTCAACGTCCCGATGACCGCGCACTTCATCGGCGGCTGTGTCATCGGCACCGATGCCGGCACCGGCGTGATCGACCCCTACCACCGAGTGCACGGCTACCCCGGTCTGAGCATCGTCGACGGTGCGGCGATCTCGGCGAATCTCGGCGTGAACCCGTCGCTGACCATCGCGGCCCAGGCCGAACGCGCCGCCGCGCTGTGGCCCAACAAGGGCGAATCGGACCCGCGTCCGGCGATGGGCGCTGCCTACGAGCGCCTCGCTGTCGTGGCCCCGAACGCGCCCGTCGTCCCCGCCACCGCGACCGCCGCGCTCCGGCTGCCGATATGGCCGGTCACCGCGCCCGTGTCCGAGACCCACTAGGCGCAGCTCCGGCTCGTGCGCGGCGGAGGATCGCGCCGGGCGCGTTGTGGAGAATGCGATGAGATAGCCGACCGAGACTTTGTGAGCTCTCCCGCCTCCCCCGCTTATCGCGCTGTGCGACGGCCGTTCCGCTACCGTCGCGCACAGCATCAAAGAGTTGGTTGGAAGGTGGCAGTAAGCGTGGTAACTACCAAGGCGAAGCTCGATGAATTCGCCGAGATTCTGGCGACCGCCGAGGAACCCGCGGGTGAGTCCGCACTCGCCAAGCGTGCGAAGAAGGGCATTCCCAGCGTCCGCGAGCGGATGAACATGCTGCTCGATCCAGGAACGTTCATCGAGATCGGGGCTTTGGTGCGCCAGCCCGACCAGCCCGATGCCCTCTACGGTGACGGGTTGGTGACCGGCCGAGGGTTGATCGGTGGCCGTTCGGTGGTGGTGATCGCTCACGATCAGACCGTGTACGGGGGGTCGGTCGGTGTCGCTGCGGCGCGAAAGTTCATGCGGGCGTTGAAGCTCGCGTTCGACAACGCCTGCCCGGTGGTGACGATCAACGATTCCGGTGGCGCGCGTGTGCAGGACGCGGTCGGTTCGATCGCCTCGTTCGGCGATATGACCCGGGTGCTGGAGAAGCTGTCCGGCTACGTGCCGCAGGTGTCGATCATCCTCGGCAAGTGCGCCGCGGGTTCGGTGTACGGGCCGATCAACACCGACGTGCTCATCGGCACCAAGGATTCCTACATGTTCGTCACCGGGCCCGACGTGATCAAGGCCGTCAACGGGGAGGACGTCAGCGCCGAGGCCCTCGGCGGCGCGGAGGTGCAGGCCAAGCGGGGCACCCTGCATCATGTCGCCGAGACCGAACAGGACGCCTTCGACTGGGCCCGCAACTACCTCAGCTACATGCCGTCGAGTTGCCTGGAACAGCCGCCGATCGTCAATCCTGGTCTGGAACCGGACATCACCGCCTACGACCTGGAACTCGAGACGATCATCCCGGATTCCGACCGCGCGGGCTACGACATGCACGACATCCTGCTGCGCCTGTTCGACGACGGCGAATTCCACGAGATCCGAGCCGCTTTCGCCCCGAACCTGATCACCGGGTTCGCCCGGGTCGACGGTTTCCCGGTCGGCGTCATCGCCAACCAGCCGCTGGTGCTCGGCGGTTCCATCGACGCCGCGTGCTCGGACAAATCGACCTACTTCATCCGGCTCTGCGACGCCTTCAACATCCCGTTGATCTTCGTCGCCGACACCCCCGGCGTGCTGCCCGGCCTCGACCAGGAGGACGCGGGCGTGATCATCCGCGGCGGCCGGGTTCCGCGCGCCATCATCGAGGCGACGGTGCCGATCATCAACCTCGTGGTGCGCAAGTCCTACGGTGGCGCCTACGGCATGATGGGGTGCCGTCAGGTCGGTGCCGACGTCAGCTTCGCCTGGCCGACCGCCCGGATCGCGGTGATCGGCGCCGAGAGCGCGGTCGACCTCGCCGGCAAACGCCAATTGGCCGCCATCCCCGAGGAACACCGCGCCGCGGCACGGGACTTCATGATCAACCAGTACAACGAAACCATCGCCACCCCGTGGATCGCCGCCGAACGCGGCTACATCGACGCGGTCATCGAGCCCTCACGCACCCGCCTCGAGATCCGGCACGCGCTGCGCCTGCTGCGCGACAAGCCGCCGATCACCCCGGAATTCAACCCGCGCAAGCACTCGGTGTACCCGATGTGATCACCCCGCGCGAGAGTTGGTCTCACCCGGCTCTCGGTACAGCGCTGTTGATCCGGATCCACGATGGGCCCGGATCAACAGGGCGGCGCGCAGGTGGCACAGACCGGAAACGTCGTTGAGGTCGAACCCGGTCATCTGACTGATCCGCTTCAATCGGTAATCCACGGTATTGGTGTGAATGAACATGGTGCGCGCGGTCCGCGCGCGCTGCATGTTCGTCGATAGATACACCTCGAGCGTCCGTAACAGCTCCGGATGCGCTTCGAGGGAATCGACGATGGAGCTCAGATAGTCGCGCGCGGGGCCCGGTCGGGTCAGTTGATATTCGAAGGCCAACTCGTGTGGACGATATACCTTGCTCGGCCCACCGAACCGATGCACGATTTCGACCAGTTCATGCACTTGCTCCGCGGCGTGCGGGATTTCGGGCGGTGTCGCCGACGTCACCACCGCCCGCACCGGTACCTGTGCCGCGGCGGACAGGTGCACGATCAACTCGTCCAATTCCGCCGGGGAGAACTCGTGGGCCGGCAGCAGCAGCGTGCCGCCGTCCACACTCAGCAGTGACAGCACCCTGCCCTCGCATCGGTCCGCCAGTTCGGCCTGCACGCGACGCAATTTGCGTCGAGCGACGACTTTCGCGTCGAGGGTGGGGTCGAATTCCTCGGCGTGCGGCGGCAGTTCCAGTGCCATCACGTGGTAGCGATCGGCGACCTCGATGCCGCATTCCCGTGCCATCGTCGACGTGTTCTGGCCGCCGAGCAGCGCGGAGGTCAAGGTGTGCACCGCCGTGTGGTGTTCACTGTCCACCGACCGCAGTTCACGGACATAGGCCACCGAGACCGCCGAGGTGATCATGTTCTGGGCATCCATCAGGCGCCGGGTCACCCCCACGACGGTGTCGTAGTCGTGGTTGGTGACATTGGTGATGATGAGGTCGAAACCGAGCTTGAAGCCCTCGTGTACCGCGTCGTGAATGGTGTCGATCGGGATTCCCTCGCGCGCCCAGTCGGCGGCGGCGGCCTGCACGCGCTCCACGCGTCCCGGGATATCGCGGCCGTCGAGCATGCTCCTGGTCAATTCCAGACAGATACGGGTCACCGTGGTGACGTCCCCGTTGAGCGCTTCGCCGGGCAGCGTGCCACACGGAACGACATTCTCGATGAAATGCACCACCATCTGGCGGGATATCGTCCGCACATCCTTCAGGGGGTTCGATACCGGCCGCCCCGAAACGGTCAGGAACGGTTCGATGGAAGTTGCGCCAGCCATGATGAATCCTTCCCACCCAGATCACTGGGCAAGCCCCCAAACTACCGTGAACGACAATCCCCCGTCCAACCTTCGCTTGTGACAAAGAGTAAGAGAACGTTGGATCATTGATGTTTTCCGACAAAGAAGCACGCAGGTCCGCGCGTCCTTCGCGATGCGGCGGTGGCGGGCCCGAACCGGAGCCGCGCACATCTTCACCCCGGGATCGGTGTCACCACCGCCGCATTTAGCCGTGTTTCTCGGTTACAGACAGAAGCTGACCTCGAGAACCGGGAGGGGAAGGGGGACACACACTTCCACCGAACCCGAGACGGGAGCCGGAGCCGCTGCCGTGGCGGTACCCGCGCCGATCGCGCCGATGGACAGCGCGACAGCGGCGACGGCGAGCGGGCGGGAAATTCTGGAGTTCATACGGTCATCCTTATTTGCACTCTGTGAAGCATCCCAGATTCGGGACATCTCGATCAGATCACGGCGCCTACGCCGACCGCTATCACCGTGCACAGGTTTTGACCTTCCTATTCCCTTTCCGCGGAATTGTCATAGATTTCCACAACAATCTCCGCCGCGAATTTCTCGCGTTTCGTCGCACCGTCGGGTACTGCGTCACCGCCTACTGCGAGGATGATTCGAGATCGGTTGCGGCACTTGCCGCATGAGCCATCTGCGCGGTCCGCCGCCGGGCAGATCGATCACCGCGGTCGTGTCGAATCCGAGGCGTTGATAGAAGGAGAGGTTGTCCGGGTTCGTTGTTTCCAGGTGCACGGGTACACCGTCGGCGGCCGCTCGATACATTCCCGCCGCGATCAGATCCCGTCCATAGCCGCGTCCGCGCGCCGCCGCGCGGACGCCGACCGCCAACAGGTGCCAATGCTGTTCCTGCACGCCTGCCGCGTAGGTCGCGTTCGCGTCGGCGCGGGCACGTGCCGCGTACGCACCGTAGGTGTGCACGGCCGTCAGTCGTCGACCTATCGTCTCGCGCGGCAGAACGTGAAAGGTGGCCAGCCACACCGCGGCGCCGACGATCGCGCCCGTGCTGTCGAGCGCTAGGTCTACGCCATCGCTGCAATCGCGCGAATCGTCGAGCGACACTCGAAACGAGCGAACGAGCCGGGTTCTGCGGGTGGATTCTTTCGGGTGCAGCCACAGGCTCGCCGGGTCGTCCGCCAAAGACGCTGCCAGCAGTTCGGCGGCGACGCCGAAGTCCTTCCTGTTGCCGGGGCGAATCCGCCGAGCATTTCCCTGTAACGCATCTCCCACGGGCGGAATAGTAGCGGCGAGTCGCCCCTCGGGCCGCGCGTGCGGGACGGTCAGACCGGCACCGCTCGGCCGCGCAGGTAGGCGATGGCGCTGTCGGCGCCCGACTCGTGCGGGTCCGCGACCGATGATCGCAGCTGGGTCACCGCGTCATCGAGTCGCGGCCCCGGGCCGTGCGCGGCGAGCAGAACGACGATCGCTTCCCAGGTGGCGGCCTGTGGGTTCGGTTCTGCCAGTAGCTCGTTGAGATAGGCGTCCGGTTCCAGCAGGCGCAGTGCCCGGCGCGCGTAGGCGTGGACGCGCACCGGCAACTCGGCGCGAACGGTATCGACGTCGGCCTGTAGCGCGGGGCGCGCCCGATGGGCCGGATCGACTCGTAGCGACCACAACCCGGTCAACTCCTCGCTCAGCCCGCGCTGGTCGATCAACCCGGGCCCGGTCGCGTGTTCGAGCGCGGTGGGTGGGAGTCCTCGCACCCCGTCGCGCCAGTTGCAGAATTCCCACCAGGCGCGCGGCGTCGCGCACAGTTCGAGTCCGAACCCGATCGCCTGCTGCCCATCTGTCCAGGTCCGCTGGGTGCGGGTGCGCCGGATCGTTGCGACACCGCCGGCGGTGACCTGGGTCCACGAAGCTTCTGTTCCGTGAAAGCCATATGGCCGCAACAGCTTTCCCGCCTCACGGGTCAGGCGGCGTAGCGCAGAGTCCGGTCCGTCCATGTGAGCAGACTAGAGGGGCACACCGACAGGTTCGGTTCACCGACGAACAGCGCCCGCTTCTGCGGGCATGTCGCGTCAGCCCAAGCTCCACGCCGGACCGGCAACGGCAGTACGGACCGGCTAGGACTCGGCGACGCGTGTACTCGTCGCCGCGGCGCGCACCGCGGCGGTGACCTGATCCGGCGCCTCGGCCATCACCAGATGACCCGCACCGTCGACCACGATCGCCCGCGACGGTTTCCACGTGCGGTTCAGCGTGGCACCGGCTTGTGCGCACAACACTCGATTACGACTTCCCCAGACCGTGACGATGGGGGGAAAGTCCTCGGGTGGCACGAAGTCGTCCAATTCACCGAGGAGGGGAATCTCGCGGGAGATCGCGGCGGTGACCATCAGTCGACGGGGTTCGGTCCAGCTCGTGCGCAGGTGCGCGACGAGCTCCGCCGTGTGCGGCGCACGCTCGGAGCCGAGCTGTTCGGCCACGATCTGCCCGGCCAGCGGGCCGGGGATGCGCACCCGCGCCAGCAGCGAGTCGATGTGCAGCCGCCGTCCCAGGCGCGCCGCCCATGCGGTGCGGGTGGGTCGCAGGGTGGCCGCGGTGAGCGGGCTGCTGAGCACCAGCGACCGCACCCGGTCGGGATGGCGCTGCGTATAGAGCAGTGACAGCGCGCTGCCGAAACAGTGCCCGACCAGCGTCACCTCACGCAGATCGTGCTCGTCGAGGAATGCGGTGACCAGAGCCAGATAGTTCTCGACCGTGTACCCGTCGTCGGGGGCGTCCGAGTCGCCGTATCCGAGCAGGTCGATCGCGAAAACCCGATGGGTCTGCCGCAGTGCGTCGAATTGCGCGCGCCAGATGTGACGGTCGCCGCCGAGGTTGTGCAGGAACACAATCGGCGAACCGGCTCCCGCCTCGTCGTATGCGATCGAGGTTCCGCGAAAGTCGAAGTGCCGCATCCCGGGCTTCCTTCCCCTGGCAGCCACGTGACCACGTCGTCGTGGTCGAACCACGGTAACGCCGATCCCCTCGCGCGCACGGCGGAACTCCCACTTCGCCTCGCCGTGACATCACACAACCACGGCGATGACCAGCGCAGACGCAGCCCGCGTAGCCGCGCGCCCGGAAGAAGCCGCCGGAGTCAGTCCAAGCAGAACTCGTTGCCCTCGGGATCGGTCATCACGATGAACCCGGCACTCATGGGCGGCTCGGGCTCGAAGCGCTCTACCCGCGTGCCACCCAGCGCGACCAACCGTTCACACTCGGCCTCCAACGCCGCCATCCGCTCGTCGCCCTGCAATCCGGGCGCGGCGCGAACATCGAGATGTACCCGATTCTTCGCGACCTTGTCCTCCGGCACCTGCTGAAAGAAGACCCGTGGACCCAGGCCCTGCGGATCCTCGATGGCCGACTTGGTGTTCCGCTCTTGCGGCGGGACGCCGATCCGCTCGAGAAACTGGTCCCACACGGCCAGCGGGTCGACCCCCTCGGGCACCTCGACCCCCGGGGGCCCTGGATGCACATAGCCGAGCGCATCGCGCCAGAAGGTCGACAGCGCGGCCGGGTCGTGGGCGTCGAAGGTGATCTGAATGTGGCGGCTCATCTTGGCTCCGTTCGTGGCGGTCGAACACACGGGGGGCAGACCTTTGCTGTCACCGTAGGCCAGGCGTCCGACAACCACGGCCCATCCACCACCACGAATATTCCTTGACAGGAATATTCCCGTGAGTGAATACTTGCACTCATGGACGCGATCGCATCAGCACTCGGCGACGGCGCGCGGTGGCGCATCGTCGAACTGCTCGCCGAGCGACCCCGCTCGGTCGGCGAACTGGCCGACTCGACCGGATTGCGGCAGCCGCAGACCACCAAACACCTGCAAACGCTTGCGCGCGCCGGGCTCGTCACCGCTTTTCCACTCGGACAGCGTCGCGTCTACGCGGTCGAGTCGGCACCACTACAAGAACTCGCACGCAGGCTGACAGACCTGGTCGAAACCATCTGCGCGAATGCGGACGAGCGCGATGTCGTCGAGCGGTACCGCGCAGCCATCGCACTGGAATCCGTTGCCGCGGATCGGGATCGCTGGGCAGACGGTCGCAGTTTCACTTTCGAGCGCGTGTTGAGCGCGTCCCACGATCTCGTCTGGCAACACTGGACGAATCCGAGTCTGCTCGAATCCTGGTGGGCCCCACCGTCGATGACGATCACCGACTGCGTCGTCGAGCCGAAGGAGGGCGGCCGCGCGGCGCTGGACTATCGCGATGCCGAGGGGCGGCGGTACCGCTCCGAGGGGCGCGTCACCGCCGCGCGACGACCGGGCCACCTCGAATTCGATCTGTCGGTGCTCGACTCGGCGGGCGCGGTCTCCTTCACCGGCCACTATGCCCTGACCCTCGTCGAGCAGTCCCCCGGCACCCGCCTGACGCTCGAACTGACCATCACCGAAACGACAGTCGAGGCCGTCCCCTACATCGCCGGTATCGAAACCGGCTGGGAACGAGTCCTCGACAATCTCGCCTACGCGCTCGCCGACAGCAAGGAAACGCCATGACCGAACGAACAGTGACCGCCAACATCGGCCTCACCCTGGACGGACGCTACAACGGCCCCGGCGGCCCCACCGACGCGCAGGCGATCGTCCGCTACGCCACCACCGACGTCGCACGTGATCACCTCACCCGCATCTGGGAGGGCGCGACCACGGCGGTACTCGGCCGCGTCAATGCCGAAGGCTTCCTGGCGTTCTGGCCGACGGTCGCCGCCGACGAGAGCGCCGACCCGCGCGACCGCGACTACGCGAAGTGGCTGGTCGACACCGAGAAGGTGGTCCTGTCGACCACGCTCACGCGGGCGCCGTGGGAGCGCACCCGCGTCGCGAACGCGCCGGCCGCCGATGTCGTCACCGCGCTGAAGGCCACCGGCAACGGCGACATTCTCGTCAACAGCAGCCCGACTGTGATCAAAGATCTGCTCGCGGCGAACCTGATCGACCGGCTGTACCTGTTGATCTGCCCCGAAATCGCCGGCGCCGGGCAGCGTCTGTTCGACGACGGCCTGCCGGGCTCCCAGTGGACACTCACCCGTCACGAGGTCGGCGAACTGGGCGAGATGGCCCTGACCTATGACCGCGTGCGCTGATCGACGCCGATCTCCTTCAGCGCGGCGATCAGGAACTTGTCGACCGCGTCGGTTCGCTCGAGGTGGACGAGGTGGCCCGCACCCGGAAGTTCCACCACCACACGAAGATCGGTGACATTGTCTCGCAGCGTGGCGAGCGGGTCTCGGCCGCTGAAGCCTTCCATGTCCGGGTCGTTCTCGCCGTAGAGGAAATAGGTCGGCACCTGGATCTTGGCGTCGGCGAAGGGCTCGGCGAGTTCCCAGTTGCGATCCAGGTTGCGATACCAGTTCAGGCCGCCGGTGAAGCCGGTTCGTTCGAATTCCGTGGCGATGGTGTCGAATTCGTCCTGACTGAGCCACGTCCACGGCAGCGCGGGTGCCTGGGGCAGCACATCCAGGTAGCCCAGACCCGGCGGGTTCTTCCAGGTGTCGAGGTAGTGGTAGTCACCGGAGAGGGAGAAGTAAACGCGGGACAGGAATTCCCTCGGTCGCTGCGCCAGTTCGGCGTCGGCGACGCCGGGCTCCTGGAAGTAGGACAGATGCAGGAAATGACGCTCGGCGGCCTTGGTCCAGAAGGCCGACGGTGGGCGCGGTGGGCGCGGCGCGTACGGGTTGTTCAGCACCGCGAGGGCTTCGACGCGTTCGGGAGCGCGCAACGACAGTTCCCACACCAGCTGGGCACCGAAATCGAGGCCGACGAACACAGCCTTCTCGGCCCCGATGTCGTCGAGCAGTGCCAGGAGGTCACCGATCACCGCCTCATTGGTGTAGGCGGCGACATCGGCGGGGGCCTCGGTGCGGCCGTACCCGCGAAGGTCGGGCGCGATTGCCCGGAATCCCGCATCGGCCACCGCCGCCATCTGCCGATGCCAGATGAATCCGGTGTGCGGAAAACCGTGACAGAAGACGACCGGGTAGCCCTGTCCCTGCTCGGTGACGTGCATCCTGATTCCGCCCGTGTCGAGGAATCTCTGCTCCACTACCGCCTCCAATTTCTAGAACGTGTTCTGATTTTGACGGTAGTGTCCTGAGGTCATGAGCGGAACACCCAAAATTCTGGCCGGGCGCGTCGCGGTCGTCACCGGAGCCAGTCGCGGCATCGGCAAAGGCATCGCCCTGGAACTGGGCGCGGCGGGCGCGACCGTGTACGTCACCGGACGCACCACCGAGCCCGGCCGGCTTCCCGGCACCGTACAGGAGACCGCCGCGATGGTCACCGAACTCGGCGGCAACGGCGTCGCGGCGGCCTGCGATCACCGCGACGACGACGCGGTCGAGAAACTGTTCACCCGAATCCGCGAGGAACAGGGCCGCCTCGACGTGCTGGTCAACAACGTCTACAACTCCCCCGCCGCCGCTCGCTGGCTGGGCCGCAAGTTCTGGGACGTGCCCGCCACCGCCTGGGACGAGACGTTCGACATCGGCGTGCGTTCCCATTACGTGGCAAGCGTTTTCGCGGCGCCGCTGCTGATCGAGTCGGCCGGACTCATCGTCAACGTGTCCTCACCCGGCGCTCGGCGATACATGCACAACGCCGTCTACGGCGTCGGCAAGACCGCACTGGACCGCCTCACCGCCGACCTTGCCCACGACCTGGGCGACACCGGCGCGACCGCGGTCTCGATCTGGCCCGGGATCGTGGATACCGAACTGCTGCAAATGGTTCCAGCCGATGAGCACGGCCACCGCCGGGTCACTCTGCCCGGTGAGGGCACCTTCGATCTCGACACCGCCGAAACCCCACGTTTCCCCGGGCGCGCGGTGGTGGCACTGGCCGCCGATCCGGGCCGGTCGACCCGTACCGGAAAGGCCTGGAAAGTCGCCGACCTGGCCGAGGACTACGGGTTCACCGACCTCGACGGACGGATCCCGCGCGCCGACTGATTCTCCTAGTAATACGTGAGACAGTGCGTTACAGTTACCTTGAGGATCGGCCGCTCGAAGGCGATCCAGGTGACAACGGAAGAGACACAATGACGTTCTCGAAAACCGCGGCTGCCGAGTACGCCGATACCCTGCACACGCTGTCGGAGGGGTCGGTCCATCGCCGGTTCGACCCCTACCTCGACATCGACTGGGACGCACCAGAACTCGCGATCGACCGCGACGACCCCCGCTGGGTGCTCTCACCCGAACTCGACCCGCTGGGCGCGACGAGCTGGTACCAGGACCTGCCGCTGCAACGCCGGATCGAGATCGGGCGGTGGCGCCAGGCCAACGCGGCCAAGGTCGGGCTGGCGTTCGAATCCATCCTGATCCGCGGGATGATGCAGTACGCCATGACCTTGCCCAACGGGTCCCCCGAATTCCGCTACTGCCTCCACGAGATGACCGAGGAGTGCAACCACATCCAGATGTTCCAGGAGCTGGTCAACCGCATCGGTGACGATGTGCCGGGCATGCGGCCGATGTTCCGGGTGATGTCGCCGTTCATCGGCGTCGCCGGCGGCTATTTCTGGGCCATTCTGTTCATCGGCATTCTCGGCGGCGAGGAACCGATCGACCATTACCAGAAGGCACTGATCCGCTCCGACCACGCGACCCAGCCCGCGCTGTTGCGGATCATGCAGATCCACATCGCCGAAGAAGCGCGCCACATCTCGTTCGCCAACGAATTCCTGCGCACCCACATCGCCCGGATGGGCCCGGTGCGCACCGCGGTGTGCGCGGTGGCCTTCCCGATCGCGATGCGTTGGCTGGCCGACGAACTGGTCAAGCCGTCGAAATCCTTCGCCACCAAGTTCGACATCCCCGACGAGGTCTTCGAGGACGCGTTCTGGCGCAGCCCCACCTCCCGGAAGATCCTCAGCGGATTCTTCGGCGACATCCGAACGCTGGTCGACGAACTCGGCATGATGAATCCGGTGACCCGGCAACTGTGGAAGGTACTCAAAGTCGACGGCGGCTACACCCGCTACCGCGGTGAGCCACAACGCCGAGCGAGCTGAACGCCCTCGGCGGCGCCGCACCCGAGGAAACCCGGAAGGCGGTGCCTGGGCATCATCGGCACATTCGGGTACGCGGTAGGATCAGCGACGGTAATTCTCGGCACCCGAACGAACAGGACTCCCATGGCGCGCAAAGTCGTTGTCACACTTGTCGATGATTTCGATGGCACGTCCGCTGCCGATGCGACTGTCACATTCGGAATCGACGGGGCGGCCTACGAAATCGACCTGTCCGATGCCAACGCGGCGGAGTTGCGTGAGGTATTCGAGCAGTGGGTTCCGTACGCGCGTCGCACCGGTCGCGCGAAGGCGGGCGCCGCACGTCGCCTCGGCTCGGCACCGGCAACCGAATCCACCCGCCGCAACGATCTGACCGAGATCCGGGCGTGGGCTTCGCAGAACGGGCACACCGTCTCCAGCCGCGGCAGGATCTCCGCGGACGTCATCTCGGCCTATGAGCAGGCTTCGGCGTAAAGCTTCGTTCGTCAACAGCACGGCGCGCGTTTTCTGCGCGCGCCGTGCTGTTTTCGTCTAATTGGGCAGCGGAATGTCGGCTTTGAATCGTTCGCCCGGCGGCAGGCCGCGCAGCACCGCGCTGGTCCAGGCGACCGCGGGCGGCCAGCCTGCGACGGCGTTGACGAGGTGTTCGGGCAGCGGCATCGTGTAGAACCGCAGGTCCGCGCCGCGGTTCCAATAGTCGTTCACCGTCGGCAGTACCGCCGACGTCGGGATCAGCTCGTCCCAGATTCCGTGCCACCAGAAAATGGGGCTGTCCGGAATATGATGTCCCAGACTCTGATCCGCGAGCACCTCCATGACGCCCGGTGCCGTTTCGAGCGACTTCCCCGGCTGGAAATACGCGCTGATCGGGCGGTAGGCCCCGGCGGCGGCGATCGTATAAACGCAGCGACTCCCCATATCCGCCACGATCGCCTGGCCCTCCGGGGTCAGCAATTCCTTCGCGTCGAACTGTTCGGGGAATTCCCGCGACAACGCGGCGAATCCGAGCCACATGGTGAAATTGCTGGCTCCCGTGAGACCGGGCTGCTGCGCGATCGCGTACCGAGCCTGGGCGCGCAGATCGGCGGGGAATCCGCCCACCGCGGTACCGAGCAACCGCACATCGGGGGCGTAACTCTCGCGGAGTTCGGCCGCACGGATCGAACCGGAGCCGCCGCCGGAGTAGCCGTAGAGCGCGATCCCGGAGTCCGTCAGGCCCAACGCCGAGTTCTTCATGGCGCGCAGACTGTCGAGCACCATTTTGCCTTCGTCATAGGTATTGAACGTATTGAACTTGCCGTCGAAGTCGGCGACATTGATCGCGAACCCCTGCGCCAGCCAATAGACCGCCAGCGCGGCCTCTTTCATCGTGCCCGTCTGCAAGGTGTAGGACGGATTGCACGAGGAGTCGGTGGAGTCGATGGCCTCCTGGAACGACACCACCGGTCGCGGACTGCCCGACCACGCAATGCCGGGGACGATCACCGAGGTCGCGGTCGCGATCGGGTTGTCGTGGACGTCGTTGCTTCGGAACAGCAGTTGTTCGGTGTGCACCGGGAAGGGCAAGCCGAGCAGGCGTGTCTGCACCGTTCGCGAGCGGATGATCTGACCCGGCGCATAGGAGTTCAGGTCGGCCGGGTCGTCGTACCAGGGGTCTTCGTCGGGCACGGGGATCGGCAGCATGTCGTAGAGCTGGGGCTCGGCGGGCAGCTGCGGGAGCTGGTTCTGATCCGGCGGGAAACTCGGGTACGGGTCGGCGGCGGCGATGCCGACGCTCGCTACCGCCAGGCATACCGCTGCCATTGGCACCGCCGCCCACCTCGTCCTGAACATGGCCCCCCTCGTCCGCCGATCGCGCCCTCCCGGTCGACCCGGGTGAACGGCGGCTGCCGCGCTGCTCTGCATGGCATCTCCTCTATTGGTGACGCTGATTACAGCACGTGCACTTGTTACAAACAAGAGCTCTTGTTTAGAACGAGTTCTACTTCTGCCCGTCTTCGACTCCCTTCTCGTGGCCGGCGACCATGCCACCGGCTGCCCGGGAAACGTCAATCATCTTGCGCACGTAGGCAACAGACGCGACGAAACCGGCTCGCGGTAGGGTGTGCGCGAACGTTCGCAGGGGGTAGACGCTTGATTCGGGGGGCACACCGTGGATGAGATATTGGCACTGATCGGGGTGGGTGGGCTGATCCCCACGGTGATCGCCGCGGTGTCGGCGTGGTTCTCGACCACGTTCAGCCGCCGGGTCAACAAGCGGGCGATCGAGGTCTCCATGACCGCGGACGCCACCCCCCACCTCGACTCGCCACCGACCGAACCGGCGACCCCGGGTACCGACCACACCCAGGCGCCGCGTCCTCGGACGGAGGAATATCTTCGGCAGGTGCGCAGTGCGATGGCGCAGAGCACGGCGTTCTTCTGGGCGTACATGATCAGCGGTTGCTGCGGCGTCGTGGTGGTTCTCGCCGCGGCGTCGATGGTCGCGTTCGGCAACCGCGACGCCGCCGCCGCGACCTCGATCATGGGCGCGGTGCCGGTCGGGATCACCGCGTTGTTCTACAAACGTTCCACCGACCTCGACAAGATCGTGGGCGAGAATCTCACCCGCTTGAGCAAAGCCGACGAGATCGCCGAAGCCAACCGCGCCGCGCACGAGGTGGTGTCGCGGATGGGAGCGGGCGCCGATCAGGATCGGCTGCTGGCCATGATCGGTGTGCGACAACTCTTTCCGTCCGCGACACCAGTGGAAGTCGCCGAACTCCTGCACACCGTGCCCGTCGAATCCGGACGGTGAGTGGCGGCGCATCCTCCGAAGGCTCGCGCACCTACCGTTCATCCGAGCGATCGCGCCGAACGACAACGCGCACGCGACTCATATCTCAGCGCCGGACCAGGTCGCGGATGACGGCGACAACGGTTTCGGGGTCTTCCTCGGCCATGAAGTGGCCCGCGTCGACGGTGCGGTGGTCGAGGTTCGGTGCCCAACTCGACCACAGTGCCGCCGCCTCGAATCCGAGTGCGGCGCCCCAGTCCTGCTGCAGGACCGCCACGGGCATCGCCAGGCGGTTGCCTGCCGCGCGGTCGACGCGATCGTGGTCGATATCGATGGTCGCCGACGCGCGATAGTCGGCTACGATCGAGGGGACGGATTCTCGGCAGGCATCCAGGTACGCCGCGCGCACGAGCGGGGGTACCGCGGCGGGGTCTTTCGTCCATCGGTCGAGGAAGTAGGCGAAGAACGCGTCGGCACTGGCGGCGATCATCTGTTCGGGCAGCCCCGGCGGCTGGGCCATCAGGTACAGATGGAATGCGACAGCGGCGTCGGCGCCGTGCAGCACGTCCCACATGTCGAGGGTGGGCAGCACGTCCAAGCTCGCCAGGTGGGTGACCGCGTCGGGATGGTCGAGTCCGGCGCGCAAGGCCACCAGTGCGCCGCGGTCGTGCCCGACGAGCGCGAAGCGGTCGTGGCCGAGGGCAGCGGCCGAAGTGACGATATCGGCGGCCATTCGACGCTTGGAATAGGTATCGGGTGCGATGGCGTCGGGTTTGTCGCTGTCGCCGTAGCCGCGCAGGTCCGGCACGATCACCGTGTGGTCGGTGGCCAGATCCGCGGCGACGTGACGCCACATCAGGTGGGTCTGTGGGAAGCCGTGCAACAGCACGATCGGGGTTCCCGAGCCCGCGACGGCGACGTTGAGTGCGACATCGTCGGCGGCGGGGACGCGGTGGTAGTCGAATCCGGGAATGCTGCGGGTCATCGCGTGGGCTCTGTTCGTTCGAAGGGTGGTCCGCGGGTCTGTGCGGATCGAGTTCGAGCGTGCGGTGTGGCGATGAGCAACCGATGAACGCGCACTACATTGGCCTGATGCGGTTTCAGGTGCTCGGTCCCGTCGCCGCGCACGACGACCTGGGCAGACCGGTCGCGCTGCGCGGCCCCCGCTACCGCGAGGTGCTCGCCCGGCTGATCCTGGCGCACCGCCGCGTGGTTCCGGTCGGTCGACTGGTCGACGATCTGTGGGACGAGCCGCCCGCGGACGCGGTGGGCGCGGTGCGCACCTTCGTCGCCGGCCTGCGCCGCGCGCTCGAGCCCGACCGCCCGCCCCGCACCCCGGCGCGTCTGCTGGTCACCGAGGGGCTCGGTTACGCACTGCGGGCCGACCCCGACGCTGTCGACGCGTGGCGATTCGACGACGCGGTGCGGGTGGCTGCGACTCTGCCTGCGGAACAGGCCTTCTCGCGGCTGACGGACGCACTGCAGTGGTGGCGGGGACCGGCCTACGCCGACTTCGCCGACGCGGGGTGGGCGCTGGCCGAACGGTCGCGGCTCACCGAGCAGCGCCTGTTGGCGGTCGAACGCCGCGCCGAAGCGCAACTGGCACTGGGCGCCGCCGCGGCCGCGGTTCCCGACCTCGATGCCCATGTCACCGAGCATCCGTGGCGCGAGGACGCGTGGGGGCTGCTGGCCACCGCCCTGTACCACTCGGGCAGGCAAGCCGACGCGCTCGCCGTTCTCGCCAGGGCCCGGCGGATGCTGGCCGAGGACCTGGGAATCGACCCAGGACCGGCACTTCGCCGCCTCGAACACGACCTGTTGCGCCAGGCAGCACATCTCGACCCGGCCGCGACCGATCCCACCGCCCAGGTCTGGGCACAGGCGCGGGCCGCCTATGACAGCGCGGTTCCCGCGCGCAGCAGGACGCGACTGGAATCGACGGCGGGCCTGATGCGCGACCTCGCGGTGACGGGCGGCGGCGGATTGGCCGCCGCCCGCGCACACCGGATGTCGGCTGTCGTCGCCGCCGACCGACTCGGTGACGCCGAACTGACCGCGCGGGTGATCGGCATCTACGACGTTCCCGCGATCTGGACCCGCTCCGACGACCCGGCGCAGGACCGGCGACTCGTCGACATCGCCGAGAAGACACTGCGCCGACTGCCCGACGACGCCGATGCCGCCCGGGCCGGGCTTCTGGCGACCATCGCTGTCGAGTCGCGCGGCAGCCTGCCGGTCACCGAGCCGACCGAGGCCGGACTGCGACCGCTGCGCGCCGCCCGCCGCGCCGAGGAAATCGCGCGGCGGTTACACGACCCGTCGCTGCTGGCCTTCGCGCTCAACGGTGTGTTCATGCAGAGCTTCCAGCGGGCAGGCCTGGCGCGGCGACGCGAGAGGGTCGGCACCGAGATCGTCGCGACGGCAGCCCGCAGCGAACTCGCCACCTACGAGGTGCTCGGCCATCTCGTTCTCGTTCAAACGCGCTGCGCCCTGGCCGATCACACCGGCGCCGACCGGCACGCCGAGGCCGCCGACACGCTCGCGCAGCGCTACGAACTGCCGCTGGTCGCGGTGTTCACCACCTGGTACCGGGCCCTCGCCGCCAGTGCGACAACCGATCTCGCGGCCGCTGAAGCGGCCTACGCGACCGCCGCCGAAGCCCTCGCCGGTGCGGGCATGCCGGGACTCGAGCGCGGCCTGTTGCCGCTGGCCGAGCTGGGCCTGTACCTGCGACACCGCGAGACCGCACGGATCGCGGCGCTCGCCCCCGACACCGACTGGGGACCCTACAGAGCCTGGGTCGAGCCCACCCTGCTCGTCGCCCGCGGCCAGTTCGACGAAGCGCGAAAAGCCCTGCGCGACATCACCTCCCCGCCGCGTGACCTGCTGTTCGAAGCGCTGTGGGCGGTCGTGGCGCACGCGGGGGTCGCCGTGGGCGATGTCGAGATCATGCGCCGAGCCCGGACCCACCTGGCACCGGCCGCGGCCGAAACCACCGCGCAGAGCGGTCTTGTCAGCATGGGTCCGGTCCGCGCGTACCTCGACGACATCGAATCGGCGTTGTCCTCACACCGTCAGCGGTAGTCGCGCGAGGACGCGCGCAGATCGGGTAGCGCCCGCACGTGTTCTGCGTCGGTCCCCCAGTTCGCGCGAGATCGCCGCGGCGGCGACTTCGCCGTGCGCTGATCACCGGCTAGGACAGTTTCTGCCCTAGCTGTGCGGGAGGATGAACTCATGCTCGAATCCTCCGCGCGACTGCTCCGCTTGCTCTCACTGCTGCAGACTCCCCGCGACTGGAAGGGTCGTGACCTCGCCGAACGCCTGGATGTCGACATCCGAACCGTGCGGCGCGATGTCGACAAGTTGCGCACGCTGGGCTATCCCGTACACGCCGTCGCCGGATCGGCCGGGTATCGGCTTCGAGCCGGGGCCGCGCTTCCTCCGCTCCTGCTCGACGACGAGGAGGCCATCGCGGTCGCGGTCGGATTGGGCACGGCCGTCGCCGGCAGCGTCGCGGGCATCGAGGAATCGTCGTTGCGCGCGCTCGCCAAGCTCGAGCAGGTGCTCCCGTCGCGGCTGCGCCATCGCATCGCCGCGTTGCAGGCCGCGACGGTGACCGTGCCGAGCGGCACCACACCGGTCGATCCGGAGACACTCACCGCCATCGCCGGCGCGATTCGCGATCGCCACCTACTCCGGTTCGACTACCGCACCCACGACGGCACCACCACCCGTCGCAGCGCCGAACCGCACCGGCTGGTCCACACCGGGCGGCGCTGGTATCTGGTCGGCTGGGACGTGGACCGCGCCGATTGGCGCACCTACCGGGTAGATCGACTACACCCCCGCATCCCGACCGGACCGCGCTACGACCCCCGCCCAGCGCCCGACATCGATCTCGTCGACTTCGTCTCACACAGCGTGAGCACTGCCCCCTATCGGTACCGGGCACGCATCACCGTGCTGGTGTCGGCGGCGCAAGCCGCCGATCGGATCCCGGCGACGGTCGGCGTCATCGAAGCCGTCGACGAGTATTCCTGCCTGCTGTACACAGGCTCGAACTCGCTCGACGAAATCGCGGTCTACGTGAGCCTTTTCGGATTCCCGTTCCGGGTCGAGGAGCCGCCCGAGCTCATCGATCACCTCCGTGCGCTGGCGGCTCGCGTCACCGAGGCCGTCGATCCCGAGTAGCGCCGGGGCCGTCCCCGCCGTCTAGGTGAAGACATAGTCGGTGAGCGGGAAATGCGTGCTGCGCCACGCGGCTTCGACGGTAGAGCTGGGACGCAGTGGCACGTCACCGTGTTTGTCGAAGTAGTAGCTGTTGGCGGTGACGCAGCTTTCGTCCCAGAACACCTGGCCGCCGCGGCGGGCGAGCATCTCACGAAAGAAGCGGTCGTTGGCTTCCTCGCTCACCTCGATGCGGTCCGCGTCCCGGGTACGCGCGTGTCGCAGGCAGCGCAGGATGTGGCGGGTCTGGTTCTCGATCAGGGTGAAGTAGGACGCACCGTTGTAGCCGTAGGGGCCGATGATGGAGAAGAAATTCGGGAAGCCGGGCACGCTCACGCCCTCGTAGGCTTGCAGCCGATTCTCGTCCCACCAGGTCTCGAGATCGCGCCCGCCGATGCCGTGCAGGTCGTAGGTCGGCATATTGCCCGATTCCATGACCTTGAAGCCGGTGGCGAGGATCAACACGTCGACGCGTTGTTCGGTGCCGTCGGCCGTGCGGACGCCGGTGGCGGTGATCTCGCCGATCGGGCCGGTTTCCAAGGTCACGTTCGAACGGTTGAACGTCGACAGATAGTCGTTGGAGAAGCTGGGTCGTTTGCACCCGAGGGCGTATTTCGGGGTCAGCGCGGCGCGGACGGCGGGGTCTTTCACCTGGCGTCGGAGGTGGGCCAACCCCGCGCGTTCGCCGATCGCGGCGGTGGGCAGAGAGCGGTGATAGTGGGCGGCAAGCGGAAAGGTGACCTCGACGTAGGTCTGGCTCACCAGGCGGGTCACCGCCCGGCCGCCGGGAACCTTCAGCGCCAACCGAGCGGGCAGCGGCAGCGGCAGATCGGGGCGGGGCAGGCACCAGATCGGCGTGCGCTGGAACACCGTCAGGTGCTCGACCCGCGATGCGATCTCCGGGATCACCTGGACCGCGGAGGCGCCGGTGCCGATGATCGCCACGCGTCGACCACGCAGGTCCTGGTCGTGATCCCAGCGCGAGGTGTGCATGGTCGCGCCCGCGAAGGTCTCGATGCCGGGGATGTCGGGAAGCTTGGGTCGGGTGAGTACCCCGGTCGCGCTGATCACGAACCGCGCGGTCAGGTCGTCGCCGTCGGTGGTGTGCAGCACCCACCGGTCGGCCTGCTCGTCGAAGTCCGCACCGACCACGGTGGTGCCGAAGCGGATGCGCGGTCGCAACTCGTACTTGTCCACGCACGATTCGGCATAGGCCTTGAGTTCGCGCCCGGGTGCGTAGACCCGTGACCAGTCGGTGCGCTGCTCGAAGGAGAACTGATAGCTGAACGACGGAATGTCGACGGCCACCCCGGGGTAGGTGTTCCAGTGCCAGGTGCCGCCGACGCCGTCGGCCTCGTCGATGATCAGGAAATCGTCGAACCCCGCCTTGCGCAGCTCGATCGCCACGCCGATCCCGGAGAAGCCGGCACCCACGATCACTATCTCGTGGTCGATTCCGTTGGTGCTCATGCGATCTCCTTCACGAGTGCCGCCGACGGGTGCAGGCGGCCGAGCGGGGCGACGGTGCGCACGACATGGCCCGTGTCGTCGGCGTAGACGACGCAGTCCACCCGGTGCTCGATACCGTCGACGGTACGCACACCCAGCGGCACCAGTCGCGCGATCGGCCATGTCACCAGGGTGCAGTGCGGTTGCCGCAGGGCGCGGTAGTAGCTGTTGTGCACTGCGACGCCCGCGGTGTCGTCCGGTGTCAGGCGGTGGCGCAGCCACGAATCACGCACCTGGACACGAAGATTGGCACGGGCGGCCAGCCGCACCAGTCGCTGCGGTGCGCGGCGCAGCGTCGAGGCGGTGAACAGCGGTAGCCGCGGCAGGACCCACACCGGCTCGGTCTGGAACACCGTCACCCGCGCGGCCTCCTCGGCGATGCCGGGCAGCAGCCGCGCGGCCGCCGCTCCATTGCCGATGATCGCGACCCGCTGACCGGTGAATTCGTGTCGGGGCGCGAATGTCGTGCGATGGATCTGGGCGCCGGTGAAGGTGTCGGCGAAGCGGGGCGTCGTCATTTCGCCACCGGTTCGTAGGTGAGCTCGTCGGACCAGGACGGTCGGCGGCCGAGGACACCGATCGGGAAGCGGTCGATGCAGGCATTGGAGACATCGGCGAGCAATTGGAACGGCTGGCGGCGGTGAATGGTGGCCTTCCCGTGCATCTTGACCACGTGGTAGAGCGGCACCCGCCGGATGGCCGGGCTGCGCTCGCCCACGTTCTCGTAGCGGCGCACCGCCTGCCACAGCTTCTCCTCGTCGAGGCCGAGCGCGATGATGTTGGTCGACATCCGCGACAGCAGCGGCGCGTACAGCAGCGCACCGAGCACGAACGACGGACGCACCGCGAAACCCGCTGTCTCGATGGCGATCCGGCGCAGTGGACCGGCGCCGAGTTGTTCGAGAACCTGGAAACCGACTGCGAGGTGGCGGGATTCGTCGCTGTTGATGTGGCGGAAGACCTCGTGACACACCGGGTCCTCGACCTCGTCGAGCAGGAACTTCACCAGTGCGCCGTCCAGCGCGGTCTCCAGCGACGGAATGACGGTGCCGAGCACGGGCAGGGTCAGTTGGTCGGCGTAGCGGTCGAGCCAGCTGATCACGAGGCGAATATTGTTGTTGGGCGATGGCATCGCGGCGCCGTCGGCGAGCATGCCCCACCGGCGCATCAGTGCGAGTTCGGCATTGGCGTGCTTCTGTTCCTCGGCGTGGAAGTACCGGTAGATCTCGCGGAGTGGGCCGGGTGGCGCCTGGCGGGTCAGGGCGGCGAAGCCGCGAGCGCCGACGTGTTCGATCCACACCAGATCGGCCATGAAAGTGGCCAGCCGTGGGCGCTGTTCGTCGGTGATGGTGTCGGCGCCCGGTGCGTCCCACTCGATATCGGCCAGTGCCCACTGCTTGGCGCGAATAGTGGCGAGCATATCGGGATAGGCGAACGTCATTGTTCGATCTCCTTCGATGTGGTGGATCAGCGCACGACCCGCTCCAACAGGCCTGCCGAACGGGTGTAGGTCGCGGGCAGCCACCGTTTGGCCTGCCACAGCACCTTGGCTTCGAGTTGCGGCACCACATAGAGTTCGCCGCGGTCGACCGCGTCGAGGGTGGTGCGCACGATGGCGGCCGGCGGGCGTCCGGTCCAGCGCAGCAGCAGTCCGCCGAGGCGCTCGGCGGTGTCGTCCATCGGTGAATCCGCTTGCATGATATTGGTTTTCACACCGGTCGGGCACAGCACTGTCACCCCGACGCCGGTGCCTGCCAGCTCGGCCGACATCGTCTCCGACAGCGCCAGCACACCCGCCTTGCTGACGTTGTAGGCGGCCATCCGGGGTGCCGCGCCGAACGCGGCGGCCGAGGCGACGTTCACCAGCGACCCGCGCCCGGCCGAGCGCAGAATCGGCGCGAAGACGTGGCAGCCGTGGATGACGCCCCACAGATTGACGCCGAGGGTGCGTTGCCAGTCGTCGAGGGCGAACTCACCGACCACCGGCCCGCCCGCCCCGATGCCGGCATTGTTGACGACCACGGTGGGCGGGCCGCCGAACCGATCCTGCGCGGTCGCGGCCAGCTGGGTGACCTCCTCGATCACGGTGACGTCGCATCGGGTGCCGAAGGCTTTGCCACCTGCCGCTTCGACGAGGTCCGCGGTCTCGCTCGCGCGGTCGGGATCGATGTCGGAGCACACGACGCGGCCGCCGCGGCGACCCAGTTCCACGGCGAAGGCGCGGCCGATGCCGCTGCCTGCGCCGGTCACCACGGCATCGGCGGCGGTGGTCCGGCGGTGTCCGCCGAAGGGAAACAATCGCATGGCAACGCCCCGGTCTTCCCAGCGAAGCTCTAACTGGTGGCATCTGCCACCATTGGCCGCACCTGACACCAATTAGGCGCGCGGAGGTGTACTTTGTCAACCATGGATGTGCGCGCACCGGCACGGACCTGGGGCGGGCGGACCGCCGAGGAGCGCAGGGCGCAACGACGGTCCGACCTGGTCGAGGCCGCTCTCGACATCTGGCTCGACAACGGCTGGGCCGCGGTGACAATGCGCGGCGTCTGCCAGCGGGCCTCGCTCAACGACCGCTACTTCTACGAGCACTTCGCCGATCGTGACGAACTACTGGCCGCGGTCTGGGACGAGGTGTGCACGGAGGTGTTCGCCGAACTGGCCGGCGTTGTCGCCGAGTACGCCGACCGCACGCCCCTGGAGATTACCCGCGCGGCCATCGCCCGCGCCGTCGATCTGCAGACCGACCTGCGCGGGCGGGCTCGAATTCTGCTGGCCGATCACGCGGGCAGCGCCGTGCTCGAACAGCGCCGCAAGACCATGCTCACGGACGCGACCGATCTGCTCATCGCCGCCGCGTGGCCGTATCTGCGCGCCGACGTCGACGAGACCGCCATGCGCATGAGCACATTGGCGGGCATCGGCGGCTTCATCGAACTGCTGTCGGCCTGGCGTTCCGGCGTGCTCGACGTGGACACCGAGCGCATCGTCGAACACACCAGCGCCATCGCGACGCAACTCGGCGCGATGTTCCTACCCGCGGAGATCATCGGATAGTCGCACCGACGGGCGACTCCCCCGTGGCAGTCCGACGAACCGAGCGGCGACTACTTCGCCGAGCGACTCAGCGCGCGCAGGCCCGCGGCCATGAACTCCGGGGTGGCCTCGGCCGCTCGGTCGGCGGCCGAACCGGTGTCGGAGCCCTGACGGGCGCGGTGGGTGATGCCTTCGCCGATGATGCCGAGCTTGAAGTTGGCCAGGGCGAGGTAGAAGCCCCAGCTGTTCAGGTCACGCCCCGAGGCGGTCGCGTAGCTCTGGGCCAGCGTGTCGGGACTCGGCAGTCGGTCGCTGGTCCACGCGGCGCGGGTGCCGAGGATTAGGTCGAATATCGGGGCCCGATACACACACATCAGGGCAACGTCGGTGAGTGGGTCGCCCAGGGTGGAGAGCTCCCAATCGACTACGGCACGCACGGTTTTCGGATCCGCGCCGTCGAGAATCGTGTTGTCGATGCGGAAATCCCCGTGCACGATCGAAGACGACGATTCGCGCGGGACAGCAGCCGACAGCGCGGCGTGCAGGGTTGCCACGTCGGGGAGTTCGCGGGTTTTGACCCGCTCCCACTGGGATGCCCAGAGGTTGACCTGCCGGGTGACGAAGCCGTTGGGCCGACCGAACGATTCGAGGCCGACAGCGGCCGGATCCACCGCGTGTAGGTCGGCGAGCACGCGAACCAGTTCGCGCGCACTGGAATCCACCTGCTCATCGGTGAGCGCCGCCAGGTCCTCCTGGTCGCGGAACACCGTTCCGTCGACGAATTCGACCACGGTCATCGGTGCGCCGAGCGCGGATCCGGTCGCGTCGAAGGCAATCGTCTTCGCCACGGGCACCGCGGATGCCTGCAGCGCGCTGGTGACGGTGTATTCGCGCGCCATATCGTGGGCGGACGGCGTGAGACCGGCGGGCGGCGGGCGGCGCACCACCCAGCGCGAGACGTCGTCGGCGGCGGCGAACGTGAGATTGGACCGGCCGCCGCTGATCAGTTCCACGCGCAGCTCACCGCGCACCTCGACACCCTGCTCACGCAGGAACCGCTCCAGCGCGGCGATGTCCATGCCCGGCAGTGTCATTCGGAGTCTCGCTTCGCACGCTTGGCCGCGCTCACCGCGCGTTTGGCGATGGCCCACCGATGCACCTCGGACGGACCGTCATAGATTCGGAAGGGTCGCACCTCACGGGAGAGGCGGGCCAGCGGCAGGTCAGCGGAGACACCGAGACCGCCGCACATCTGCATACTGCGGTCGACGATGCGGAAGATCGCTTCGGCCGCGAAGGTCTTCGCGATGGAAGTCGCGTTGGCGGCGGGTTCACCACGGTCGAGTTCCCAGCAGGCACGAGTCAGCAGCGCGCGGGTGGCGGCGATGTCGATCTCGTTGTCGGCGATCATCTTCTGCACCATGCCGAGGTCTCCGAGGCGTGAGCCGAATCCCTCACGCTGAGCCACGTGCGCGACCGCGACATCGTGACCGCGGCGGGCGGCGCCGAGCCAGCGCATCACATGGGTCATCCGGGCGGGACCGAGACGCACCTGGGCGTATTCGAAGCCACGGTCGACCTCGCCGAGTACCGCCGATTCCGGGACCAGCAGGTCGTCGAAGAAGACTTCGCAGTGCCCACCGATCATCGACTTGTCGAGTGTGTCGAGATGGCGGCCGACGCGGATACCGGCGCTGTCGGCCGGTGCCAGGAACATGGTGGCGCCGCCGCGTTGGCCGGGCTCACCCGAGGTACGGGCCATGATGATGAAAAAGCCCGCGCCGTCGGCACCGGTGATGAACCATTTGTGGCCGGTGATGCGCCAGCCGCCGTCGGCGCGGACCGCGCGGGTGGTCAGCGCGGACGGGTCCGAACCCGCGCCGGGGGCCGGTTCGGTCATGGCGAAGGCCGAGCGAACCTCACCGCGAGCGAGCGGGGCGAGGAACTGCTGTTTCTGCTCCGGGTCGGCGATGTGGGCGAGCATGTGCACATTGCCCTCGTCGGGGGCGGCGATATTGAGCGCCGTCGGGCCGAACAGCGAGTACCCCGCCTCCTCGAACACCGGGGCCCGGTTCGACATGTCGAGGCCGAGGCCACCGTATTCGATCGGCGCGTGCGGGGCGAAGACACCGGCGTCGCGGGCGGCCTGCTGGAGCTCGACGCGCAGTTTCTCCCCGCCGGCCGCGGTGATGTCGCCGTCGTGCTCGTCTTCGATCGGGAGCACCCGTTCACCGATGAAGGTGCGGGTGCGGTCGACCAGGCTCTGCACCTCGGACGGATAGGACAGATCGATCGGCACGGCATCCGCTCCTCGGCTCGGGTGCCGAACGATCGCTCGGCAGAAGGACTGCAACGACAGTGGCACGCGTGGATTCGTGCTGTCAACAGGCCTGGTCGCTGCGCCGATATTTGTTCAGCTATTCTGAACGACGTGACAGCGTCGGCAGCCGAACAGCGTGCGGTGGGGGCAAGGGTGCGCCAGGCGAGGACCGCCGCGGGATTGTCGCTGCGGGTGACCGCTGCGCGGATCGGAGTCAGTCCGGCCACGCTGAGCGCCATCGAGACCGGCAAGACCGGTGCGTCGGTGACCCGCCTGCGCTCCCTCGCCACCGAGTTGCACACGACCGTGCCCTGGTTGATCGGCGAACAGCGCGCCGACGACTCCGCTCCCCCCGAATACCGTGCGGCCCCGTCTGCCGGGACCCGCCTGCCTCGCCCCGCAGAGCGCCGGACGCGCGATGCCCGCCCCGACGAATTCGGCTCGCCGAAGTCCTGGCGCGAGTTCCCGCCGTTGACCATCGATCCCGTGCTCGCCGCCGCCATCGACTCCTTTGTCGAGACCGGCTACCACGGCGCCACGATGCGCTCGATCGCGGCGCGCGCGGGCATGAGCGTGCCCGGTGTCTACCACCATTACCGCGACAAACAGGACCTGCTGGTCCGCGCCCTCGACCTGACCATGGACGAATTGCACCAGCGGGTGCGCGCGGCTCGCCTCGACGGCGCGAACGGCCGCGAGCGGGTGGCCCGCGTCGTCGAGGCACTCGCCCTGTTCCACACCCACCGCCGCGAACTCGCCTTCATCGGCGCCAGCGAGATGCGCAGCCTGAACCCGGCCGACCGCGATCGAATCACCGCCTCCCGCAACGAGGTCCAGTACCTGCTCGACGCCGAGATCGATACCGCCCTCGCCGACGCGAACAGATCAGCCGATCACGCGCGCGACGCAGGACGCGCCATCGCGACGATGTGCACCGCACTGCCCCAATGGTTCCGGCTCGACGGCCCTTCCTCTCCCGAACAGATCGCCACCGCCTACGCGGATTTCGCCCTCGCCCTGCTCGGCTTGACCGTCGCGGACTGACGCCGGCAAGAACGACCGACGAGCCGCGGACCGCCGAAGGTCAGGCCACCGCGTACGGGTACACGTCGCCACGACCCTGGAACGACAGGATCCGCGGGTTCTGCACCCGGCCGCCGCGAATCTCGATGGCCCGCCGAATCGTTTCGCTGGCATCCCACGCTTCGGGGCCGCTGAGCACGACGGGCAGATACTCGAGCAGGGCTTCGGAGTTCTCCCACGTGGCCGAATTCCAGAGGAACGAGGGACTGTGGTCGACGCCGTAACAGTGCAGGCCGTCACCGACGGTGAACATCGGATCGGCGAACGAGGTGGGGCGCGAGAATTCGAAGCCCATCCCCTCGTCGCAGGACACGTCGACGAAAATCGTTCCGCGCGTGAACTGTTCGAGGTCCTCGTTCATGACGAACGTCAGCGGGTCCTCGGTGTCCTGGAACATGCAGTTCACGACCACGTCGTAGTTGGCGAGCACCTGCGCCAGCGGCCCGGGCTCCGGCGCCTTCAACGCGAGCGTCCGGCCCGGCCGCTCCGGATCACGTTGGAAATGCTGCATCCGCACCGACGCGAACGGCGAAGCCACCGCCGACACGCTGCGCTGGGTCAGCACCGTCACATCGCTGATCCCCAGGGCCGACAGCCCCCGCACCGCACCGCGCGCGGTAGCGCCGAAGCTGATCACCGCCGCGCGCATCCGTCGGCCGTAATCACCACTGACGCCCCGCAATTGGAGCGCGTGCATGACCGAGCAATAACCGGCCAGTTCGTTGTTCTTGTGGAACACGTGGACGCTGAAAGCCCCCGACTTGGTCCAGTGGTTCATCGCTTCCCACGCGATCAGGGTCAAATCGCGGTCGATGGCCACCTGGGTCAGGCGCGCGTCCTGCACACAGTGTGGCCAGCCCCATACGATCGTGCCCGGCCGCATCTGCTCGAGGTCCTCGACCAACGGCTTGGCCAGCAGGAGCACATCACACTCGGCGAACAGTTCCGCGCGCGTGCGATGGCCCGCCACCAGCGGGGCGAGTGCTTCGTCGGAGTAGCCGAATCGGTTGCCGTAACCGTGTTCGAGGTAGATCTGACCACGCAGCTCGGGATCGATGCGGTCCAGGTGAGCCGGGTGGATGGCCAGCCGGTGTTCGTTTTCCTTGCGAGAGGTCGCGACGACGCCGACGGTCAGGTGTTTCACAGTTGCTTCACCTGGTCAGCCTACTGGTAGGCCCTTCAGCTCTCCGCTCTGGTGGTGATGTCGTCGAGGGACTCGCCCATGGTCTCGGGCACCCGGCGGTAGCAGAAGGCCAACGACAGCGCGGAGATGAACGCGAAGATGAAGAACATCGTCGACGCGCCCCAGAGTTCGCCCAGCGGCGGAAACACCAGGGAGACGGTGAAATTGCCCATCCAGATGAGGAAAGTGCAGATGCTCATCGCGGTGGCGCGGATCGGCGCGGGGAAGATCTCCGAGATCAGCAACCAGGTGGGCACACCGACGCCGAGCTGGAAGGCGCAGACGTAGACGATCATCAACGCCAGCAACACATAACCCGTGGCGGTGCTCTGGGTGAGCCGTTCGATCAGGCCCATACCGACCAGCGCGACGATCATGATCGCCAGGCCGATGAACATCGGCGGGCGTCGACCGATATTGTCCACCAGGCTCATGCCCAGCATCACGCCCAGCACCGCACCGACGCCGATGCCGATCGACGAGGTGATCGCCGCACTGTCGCCCAAACCCGCCCGGGTGAGCGTGGACGGCGCGTAATAGATGACGGTATTGACGCCGACGAATTGCTGAATCAACGCCAATCCGACCCCGGTGTAGAACAGCGCGCGCACCTTCGGCTTGTGCAACTGGTCGCTCAAACTGGCCTTGATCGCCGCCTCGGCGGCTTCGGACTGCTCGATCTCGACAATCGTCGGTTCGACATTCTCCGGGTAATACGACCGTTGGAGCACTTTCTTCGCCTCGGCCTCATGTCCATGTTTCAGATACCACCGCGGGGAATCCGGCATGAAATACATACCGATCACCAGCGCCGCGGCGGGAATGGCCGCCATCGCGAGCATGAGGCGCCAGTTCCCGGTCGGCGAGAGCATCGCGTTGACGATGTAGGCAAGCAACTGTCCGCTGGCGATCATCAGCGAGTTCATCGAGACCAGGCGCCCGCGATAGGCCGGCGGCGAGATCTCGGAGACGTACATGGGAACAACCAGCGAGGCCGTACCGACGGCGACGCCGAGCAACAGCCGGGTGATGATCATGACCGTGGCGTCGGGTGCCAGCGCCTGGGCGATCGCGCCGACGAAGAACAGCACGCCCGCGCACAGCAACGTCGTGCGCCTGCCGAACCGGTCGGCCATCCAACCGCCGGTGATCGAGCCGATCGCAGCGCCGATGAGCAGCGAGCTCGTGATGACGCCGACCTGGGCCTGGCTCAGGTCGAAGTCGGGAGTGAGGTAGACCAGCACACCGGAGATCACGCCGGTGTCGTAGCCGAACAGGGCGCCGCCGAGGGCGGCGATGATCACGACGGTGAGCACGAATTTCTTGATCTCGGCCCGCGCCGCGACCCGCTCGGGCGTGTCGGGTGAGATCACGGGGTCGATGACCCCACCGTGCGACTCCGGTTCCTTTTCGGTGGATCGACGATGGGAATCGGGCATGTCCACACCTCCGCCGGATGGAGTAGAGCGATTCCTGCACCTTAATGGAGCCGGGCAGTCCTGCGACAGGACACGAGCGGCAGTGGGGGAATGTATCTCACCCCCTGCGTGAGATACATTCCCCGATCCACCCGCCATTATCGAAAATGGCCGCAGCCCGAAATTCTCGCCGTGTGCTGATTCGGAGTGCGCGACTCGCAGCCATCGGCGTCTTCCACACGTTCAGCTATCGCCGATGAAGCGACCGGACGGTGACCGCACCCCACAGCACCAGGCGCACAGCGGTGGCCATATAGAGAAGATAGGCCAGCATCACCAGGACGGACCCGTAATTGCCGATCCAGTCACCGAGTCGCAGCACGCCTGCCACGCCGAGCCCGAGCAGGATCAGGCCGAGGATCAGCCCCGGCGTCGCCAGCGGCGCGACGGACGAGTCCGCCTCCGAGCGCGCGGTGACGCGACGACCCCGGCCGGTAACTGGAAGATTGCTGTTCGAGTCGAAGTAGATGCTGCTCATAACGATGAGACCCCTTCCGGACAGCCGCCCCGACACGGCCGATCAGTGATCCGAAACGGATCTCTCCAGTACTGTCGCGCCGGGCCGGACGTGCGGTCCGCTCGTGATCGCGCCTTCGCGTCGATCCGATGATGATCACGAACGGTTAACGTTCAGCAATTACGAGCTTGCCAGCTACGACCGAGAGACAACAGGCGATGTGATCTGCATCCCATAGAACTAGTGTGCGATACAAATACATAACGGACGTTACATTCTCCGAGAACATGGGACGGAACTGGCGAAATGCCCGCACTACTGGACGTTTGCTCAGCAAGCTGACACCCGTGTCATTTATCGAACCGTTACGGCCCTGACATGGGAAAACGCGCCTTGACGCGCATCGCGATCCAGTTGGTACCTCCGGGAGCCGTCGTCACGACACCGTGACGGAGCCGCCGGCCGGTCGTGCCCCCGCCACCGAAATCCATACGCCCCGAACCGCTTCGACGGCCCACGGCCGCGGAGAAACCGCAGGCACGGCATCGAGCACGCAGGAAACTTTCCGGCCGCGACATCCTGCGCATTCGATGCGGGGATCGCGCCGGCTTCGGCTACTGTCCTTCTAGTTTTCGATGCTGCTGGATCGTTCGTGTCGCTTCGCCGCAATCACGCCGCGTGAGCAGTGTCCACGCCTCGTGCTTTCGGCGACCCTCTCAGACGAAGGGACGCCGGTCACATGCCCGCACCCGTTATCCTCCACGGCCGCATCGCACGGCTGGAACCTCTTGCACCCCACCACGTTCCCGGGCTGGTCGCCGCGGCCGCCGCACTCGACGGAACGGCCGGGTTCACCGTCGTCCCGCACGGTGAACAGGAGGCGCGCACCTACGTCTTCCAGGCCGAGGCGGCGCAGCTGGCCGGCACGGCGCTGGCTTTCGCGATTGTCACCGCCGCCGACGAGTGTGTCGTCGGGGCGACCCGATTCACCCGGCTCGACTACTGGCAGGGGCCGCTGACCTGGCCGTTGTCGGCAGAACCCGTCACCGCGTCGCCGGGCGGAGCAATCCCCGACGCGGTGGAGATCGGCAACACCTGGCTCACCCCCGCGGTGCGGGGCGGTCAGGTGAACCTCGACTCCAAGCTGATGCTGCTGACCCATGCCTTCGACAGCTGGGGTGTCCGGCGGGTGACCTTGCGCGCCGACGCCCGCAACCTGCGCTCCCGGTCGGCGATCGAACGCCTCGGCGCGGTGAGTGACGGTGTGCGGCGGGCACATTCGCGCGGGCTCGACGGCGCGGTGCGTGACACCGCGTTCTATTCGATCCTGCACGACGAATGGCCGGGGGTGCGCGGGCGGATCATCGAACAACTCGCCGCCCGTGCGGCGTTGCGGCCTGCCCCGTTGATCCCGGCGACCGTGGAGGCGTTGCGGCCGTTGGCGTCTTCGCCGATCGGCTGAGACCTCAGCCCCGCGGCGACTCGATGCGGTCGGTGATCAGTGCGGCCAGTTCGTCCGGACGCTCTTCGGGTAGCCAGTGCGAGCCGTCGACAACAGCGAGGCGGTAGTCACCGGTGACGAAATCGGCGGTCAGCTCGGCGCCGCGACGATTCAAGGCCGTGTCGCCAGTGCTCCACACATGCGTCACCGGCACCGTGACGCGCCCTGTCACCGCACGCGGCGTGGTCATCGCCAACGCGCGGTACCAGTTCAGCGCGGTGGTGAGCGCGCCCGTGTCGATGACCTCGGTGTGCACGCGGGCGATCGCTTCCGCGGTCATGCCGGATTTGGCGAGCATCTGGTCGAAGAGGTCGGGCCGCGCGCGAATCAAGCGCTCGGGCAGCACCGGCAGCTGGAACAGGGCCATGTAGGACGAACGAAGAAGCTGATCGCTGCTGATCATCGAACGGGCGAAGGCGCCCGGATGCGGCACCGACACGGTCACCAGCGTACGGACGAGTTCGGGGCGAGCCGCGGCTACCGACCAGGCGACCATCGCGCCCCAGTCGTGCCCGACCAGGTGCACCGGGCCACGGTCGATGTCGTCGATCAGCGCGACCACGTCGTCGACGAGTTCGGGCACGCGGTAGGCGAGGCGGCCCGATGGCCGGGCGCCCGGCGAGTAGCCGCGCTGATTCGGGGCGATGGTGCGGTAGCCGCGGGCGTTGAGCAATGTGGTGAGCGGCTCCAGTGAGGTGGCTGTTTGCGGAAAGCCGTGCAGCGCGAGGACGACAGGACCGTCGGCCGGGCCGGAGTCGACGACCTCGAACTCGAGTCCGGCCCTGCTGAAGGTGGTCAACTGGGTGCTCAACGAACCCTCCGATTCAGTAACTTACTTTTTGGTAAATTACTCCCGACTCACATGCGGCGTCAACAACGCTCACCGGCCGGTTCCACCGTGCACTACGGCGACCTCTGCCCCACCGAGGTCGAAGGCCCGATGCAGGATGCGGACAGCGTCGTCGAGGTCGGTGTCGCGAACGAGCACGGAGATGCGGATCTCGGAGGTGGCGATCAGGTCGAGGTTGATGCCCGCCTCGGCCAGCGCCTCACAGAAGGTGGCGGTGACGCCCGGATTGTTGCGCATGCCCGCGCCGATCAGCGAAACCTTGCCGACGCGGTCGTCGTAGCGGACGTCGGCGAAGCCGATATCGGCGCGGCGCGCGCGCAGCAGGGCGACAGCGCGCGCGCCGTCGGCGGCGGGCAGGGTGAAGGTGATGTCGGTGCGGCCGGTGCCGGTGTTCTGCACGACCATGTCGATACCGATCTCGGCGTCGGCGACCGCACGGAACACCATGGCGGCGTAGCCGGGTTCGTCGGGCAGCCCGACGACGGTCACCTTGGCCTCGTCGCGGTCGTGTGCGACGCCGGTGAGCACGGCCTGGTCCTGGGGGATATCGACCATCGAACCGAACACCGTGGTCCCGACAGCGTCGCTGTAGGACGAACGCACGTGCACAGGGACCTGGTAGCGGCGCGCGTATTCGACGCAGCGCAGCATGAGAACCTTCGAACCGCAGGCCGCCATTTCCAGCATTTCCTCGTAGGAGATCTGGTCGAGCTTCTGGGCGTCGGCCACGATGCGCGGGTCGGCGGTGAACACACCGTCGACGTCGGTGTAGATCTCGCAGACGTCGGCCCGCAGTGCCGCGGCCAGCGCGACGGCGGTGGTGTCGGAACCGCCGCGCCCGAGGGTGGTGACGTCGCGGCTGTCCTGGCTGATGCCCTGGAATCCGGCGACCAGCACCACTTCTCCGTCGTCGAGCGCGCGGCGCACCCGGCCCGGATCGACTTCGATGATCTTGGCGCGACCGTGGGTGCCGGTGGTGATCACTCCCGCCTGAGAGCCCGTCAACGATCGAGCGTCGGCGCCGAGAGAATGAATGGCCATGGCCACCAGGGCATTCGAGATTCTCTCCCCGGCGGTGAGCAGCATGTCCAACTCGCGTGGTTCCGGCGCCCCGGCGATCCGACCCGCCAGTTCGAGGAGTTCATCGGTGGTGTCGCCCATCGCCGAGCAGACGACCACGACGTCGTGGCCCTGCTTCTTCGTCTCCACGATCCGTTCGGCGACCCGTCGGATCCGCTCCGCGGTGGCTACCGACGAACCGCCGAATTTCTGCACAACCAGGGCCATCTGCGAGTCCTCTCCCCTGCTCGCCCGCGTGCGATCCGCGGGTGACCCCTTCGAGTATCCAGGCAATCCGGGCACGGCCGTACCAATTCGGAAACGAAAACGGCTGCCGCCGAATCATTTCGGACGTGATACTGGCGAGCAGGGGGTGGCGCGCGACGCGTCGGCTCCCGGTTCGGCAGCTCTCGGCGTTAGGCGATTTCGATGATCCATCAGCACGTCCGGTCCCCTCGTTCCACGCTGGAGGTCGCCGTCCTCGGTGCCTGCGCACTCGCCGAAGAAGTGGTGCGGATCATTCGCGAAACGACCGACGATCTGAGCGAACGCGCCGGGACACGGCTGGTGCTGGGGACGGCGTCGCGGGCCGATCTGCTCGTCGACGCGACCGAGGGCACCACATCGTCGACGACGGTGCTCGACGCCCTGCGTGCGGGCACCTCGGTGATCACCGCGAACACGGCGCTGATCGCCGAGCGCGGGCACCGATTGGCCTCGGCCGCCGAGGTATACGGGGCCGATCTGTTCTTCGAAGCGGCGGTCGTGGGCGGGGTGCCGGTGGTGCGGCCGCTGACCCAATCCCTGTCGGGCGATCGGGTGCGACAGGTGCTCGGCGTGTTCCCTCCCGACGGCGCGAATCTGGTTGCGCAAGCGGCGATCCTGGCGACGCTTGCCTTCCACACCAGAGTCGACATCGCCGACGTGCACTTCGAGGAGTTCGCCGTGGCCGACCCACACGACCTCGCCGCCGCGGACGCCCTGTCCCTGCGACTGCGGCCACTCACCGTCTGCACCAGGGTCAGCGAGCAGCCCGGCCCCGCGGAGGGCGGGAAGGAGCAGATCTCGGTGCGCGTGCACCCCGCCCTGCTTCCCGCCACCCACCCACTCGCCCAGGTGAACGCCCCCGCGGTGACCGTCGAGGCCGACAGCGCCGGGCGGCTGATGTTCTCCGGCCGCGACACCGTCGGCGCCACCGCATCGGCGCTGCTCGGCGACCTGGTCACCGCCGCACGCAACCGCGTGCACGGCGGCCGCGCGCCCCGTGCCTCCTACTACGCCGAACTCCCGGCCGCTCCCCTCGGCGACACCCCGACCCGCTACTACCTGAACCTGCGCGTCACCGATCACGCGGGCGCGTTGGCCCAGGTGGCCTCGATTTTCGCCGACCACGGGGTGAGCATCGAGCGGGTCCGTCAGGAGCACCACAACGACGACGCCCATCTGATCGTGCTCACCCACAGCGCCAGGGAGTCCGCCCTCACCGACACCGTCGACGCGCTCACCGACGCAACCTGCGTACGCGCGGTGCTGACGCGGTGGCGTGTGGAGGGCGCTCCCGATCAACCGTGGACCCGCACCGACGGAGTCCGGGTCACCCCTGCTCGGTGGGCACGACGATGAGTTCGGCCACGTTCACCCGGCGTAGGGCCGAGACGGCGAAAGCGACAGCGTCGGCGATGTCCTCGGGCAGAGAGACTTCCATGCCTTCGCGCCACGCGTCGAGCTCAGCACGCCGGTTGTCGTCGCGCATTCCGGCGCCGAGTTCGGTGCCGACGAATCCGGGATCGACGCTTTTGACCCGAACTCCGCGCGGCAGGCACTTTCCTGCAGCTGTCGGAGAGGCATGGGGTGCCTTCAGACAGGACGAAATTGGCAGACACCGTGGCGGGTTACGTTGCCTCGCCGGGTACTTCAGTGGCCGAATGGTTGCTGATCGCTCGACTCGATGGTGATGGCGACTGCGTATGCCAGGAGATGCGCACGCTCGACGGCAGGCCGATCGAGCGCTTGGAATACGAATACGACGAAGCCAAGGAACTCCAATCGACCAGCGCCTACGACGGTAGAGGTTGATTGCTTCAAACCGATCGTCACGAGGGCCACTGAGGCAATCGTCGACTGCGTCGCAGCAACTCCGCGATCGCCAAAGGTCTGCGCCTGCTTGCGGGATTCAGACTCGACGAACTCAGCCCGATGGTGCTGCACGCCCAGCCAACTGGGAATGCACGCTCATGCCGCGACCCGTGCGGCTGGCGTTCCGTATAGGTCCAGGAAGTAGCTCAGCTTGCATCACTGAACGTGCCCGATACCGTTCCGACGGTGAAGGATGCAGCCGAGTTGGATCGGCGTCGACGTTGGTATGACGAGTGGTTGCACGAGTGGGATGTGTCGCTGCTGATCGAGCTCGGGCATCTCGAGGAGGTCACGCGGCGGGCCGGGCAAGGCGACTGGTTCTGCGCACACGGTCTGGCGGCCGTGCAACACCTGAACGGTCAGCGCGACGCGGCGATCGAGGTGTTGCGGCCGTTCGCCCAGACCGGCTGGTGGACAGCGATAAAGGCTGTCGCCACGATATTGGCCGACTGCAGTCGCACGGGCGAGGCTCTTGCGTTGTGTCGTTCCAAGGTTGTGAGCGGTGATCGCGACGCCATCGAGTATTCGGCGAGGCTGCTGGCCGGCGTCGGGCGCGCCGGTGAGGCATTCGATCTGCTGCGGCATGGTGTCGATGACTGGTTGCATGTGCGGGCGCTGGTTGAGATCAGTGTGGGGTTGGGTCGCGACGAAGAAGTCTCCCGGTCGCTACTCGAGGCCATCGACCGGCTTCGGCGGCCCGGTGCGGGGTTCGACGGAATTGTCTTGCACGTCGAACTGTTGGCGGTGGTGCTCGAGCGGCAAGGACTGGTTGATGAGGCTGTCGCGGTGCTGAGCGAGGACCTGTTTTCCAGCAACATCATTGAACAGTTGATCGCGGTGCTGATCCGTCACGAGCGTTACGAGGAGTTGGGTGAACTGCTGGCCGGACGCGCCGATGCTCGAGAAATCTGCCATGTGGTCGAGCACCTGCCCGAAGGTGTCGACGTGGATCGAGTGGCTTCGGCTATCCGTGCGATGCCCGACCCCGAGAATTGTCATGCGGCATACCATCCACACGCCGCACTGGGACAGTTGCTGCTTCGTGCGGGCCGGATCGGCGAGGGGCTGGTAGAGCTACGTAAGGCTATGGATCCTTTCGATGTTGTTTCCCTGCAGTCATTTTGGACGCTGCTTCTCGACCTTGGGAATCCGGACGAAGCCTTGGCGCTAATCGATGATTGCGCCGTCATGGCGGGCGATATGACGTGGGAGCTACTGGTCGAGCGCGCCGGGCTGCTCGACAGCTGCGGCTGCACCGTGCAGGCGATCGAGGAGTTACGGGTTCGTCCGGAAGTCGGGGAACCGGAGGGTGCAGCGTATCTGTCCGACTTGCTGGTCTCGGTCGGGCGGCTCGACGAGGCGATTGCGGTGGTGGAACCCGGTTTTCGTCTCGGTAACAACATCGATGTGATGGCGAGATTGATGATTCGTCAGGGGCGAGTCGCGGAAGGCGCGCAGCTGTTGTGCCAAGCTGCTGCACCTGTGCCGGGTTGGTCCTGACTCGCAGTTGTCTGCGGTGCTGGGCTGCAGGCATCCGGGCGACTTCTATCCGCTCGCACTTTGGCCGCCGCCCCAATGCACCCTCGTCAGCGTAAGACGTTTTAGAGCACACTGATCAGCGCTGACTTTCGGTTCATCGGGAGTCGATGTTTCACCGAGCAGACTGCCAGGAGATCATGGCTACACTGGCCATGCCCAGCCGAGGTGTGCGCTCATATCGCGAACGGCGCGTTCGGACATCCGCATCTGCCGCTGGGCGGGTTGCCGCGGACCTCCCGCATCTGCCGATGAGCGTGTCAACGACGGCGTCGGACCAGACCGGTGAACATTACTGTGGGCAGGTCCTGACAGAACGAGCAGTACCATCGAGATGAGAGCGGTGAAAAGCGTGGCCGACAGCGACGAGTTCCCACAATCGGTGCAGGACATCGAGGGTGACGTTTGGCCGGCAGCCGCCCCGGAGGACACCTATCTGGTTCGGACAGTCCACCGGATGCGGCAGGTTCCGATCAGGGAACTGGATATCGAGGGCTTGCGAATCATGTTGTCGCAGAATGTTGGAACCACGGTATTACTGCCTCGAGCGCTTGATCAGCTGGAGGCGAATCCGCTTGCCGCCGGTCACTTTTATCCGGGTGATCTGTTGTGTGCGGCGCTCCGGCTGCCTGAGGAGCGATGGTCGGACTCGGCCGAGGTCTTGGCTAAAGTACGAGGCATTGCCCAGCGAGCGGATGCGATGATCGCGGAGATGGACGGCGCGCAGGTTCCAGAGCTGCGCGCCTTGGTCTTGAAATTCCTGTCAGACCAGTCTGCGGTCGATCCAGGTCTAACGCACTGAAATGCCGCGGATCGCGCTGAGCCGAGCGGCCACGCGGAGATAGTTGGCCCTCAGGAGTGTTGTGGCGCAGCAGGTTCGGTCGCGCCGACTGCGATGTGGCTAGTGGATCAACTCGATGTCTCGGGACCGCAAGACCATCCTGAGGTGGGGTGCGAGCAATTCAGCACCCAGAACGCGCTTCAGATTCGGGAGCAGATGGAGGTCGTCGAGACTGACCACGTCGAACTGCTCGCCCTCGCCGTCCCAGTGCGGGCAGCATTCGAAGTAAACCTGGCTCTCACCGCAGAAGGCGAGCTGTTCAATCCCTGTGAGCAGTTCGGCAGAAAGCTCGAGGCTTTCGAAGTAGGCCTGAGCTTGCGGCATGAACTGGTCGTAGAAGTTGTCGGCGGAGTACTCCCAGAGATCACCATCGAAGCCCTGGGCTTCCAGCGTTTTCTCGAGGGACCATGGCTCGAGCTTGGGGGACTCGATGTACATGAGTTCTTCGATAACTGCCAGTTTGAGATTGAAGTCCACGAACTTGGTCACACACCCAAACTGGCGTCCGCCTATGACAACCGTGTCATGACGATCCTCGAACCCTTCGACCTCGGGCCATCAGTGTCGTCAGGTGCCTGCCTCGATCGCGGGCGAGCGAACGCCCGATATTGCCGCATACCGCGCTGACAGTGCTGGCCAGCGACCGCAGTGCCGGGGTAGATCCGCTGCGGCTCGAGGACATCATGAACGTGGTCTACGTTGCGTTCGGGCAACGTCGGATTCGGGCCGGTGGTCGCAGCGACTGTCAGACTGGCTGGATGAACCCTGATGCACGGGCACGAGCACTGTCCTCGTTGCGCGGTTTGGCAGTAGGAGACGCGTTCGGAGCATGTTTCGACGACGCGATCAATCATGGCGTGTTGCGGTCGCGAACCTTGTTGCCCGGGCCGTGGTTGTGGACCGACGATACGCAGATGGCGTGCTCGCTTTTCGCTGTGCTCAGTGCCCACGGTCGAATCGATCAGGAGGTGCTGGCCGGCTCCTTCGCTGAGCATTACGACATCTATCGCCGATACGGGCCAGGGACGACCCGGATCCTGCGGCTCATGCGCCAAAAGGGCTATCACTGGAGTGAACTCGCTCAACAGGCACGTGAGGGGCGGGGCTCCTGGGGCAATGGTGCCTCCATGCGGGTGGCGCCACTGGGTGCGTGGTTCGCTGATGACTTGGACCGGGTTGTCGAAGAGGCGGCGGCTTCGGCGGTGGTCACTCATGCCCACCCCGATGCTGTAACCGGTGCGGTCGCGGTGGCTGTCGCTGCTGCCGTGTTCTCGACGCAACCGCACCTACGCCGTAGTCAGTTTCTCGGCGCAGTAGCCGCTCGGACCCCGGCCGGCCCGGTCCGAGACAAGATCAGAGATGCCCAGGAAATCCGTGATTCTGTCACTGCAGCTGTGGAATTGGGAGTCGGACACGACACCTCCGCGCTCGATACCGTCCCGTTCTGCCTCTGGGTCGCGGCTCACCTGGGCCATGACTTCGCCGACTCGTGCTGGACAGCCGCCTCGGCAGGTGGTGATAGTGACACCACGTGCGCAATCATCGGCGGAATTATCGGTGCCAGCCACGTCCTCGATGGCGTGCCGCCCGAATGGTTCGCGCGCTGCGAGCTGCTCCCTGAATGGGCAACCGCGGCTATACCGCTCGCCTGAAAGCGCGCTGTACTGCCGTTGGGCGCTGTCACGAATGTCCGCTTCTGCCGATGAGCGTGCTTGTGCACGGCTTCAGGGCTGAATAGGCAGGCTCTGGTGTGCGCCCTGGCGTGATTCCCGGCATGATCGACCCAATCATGATCACGACAGCGTTCCTCCAGTATTCCGGCAGCGGGCCGATGAGGCATGAGGAGAGTCTGCTGGAGGCGGGCCTGCGTCAGCGCGGGATACCTGTGCGCTTCTATACGATCAAGCGCATCCATCGTCGCCAGTTGCCGTTGGATGCTGATACGTTCATCGCCGGCGACATGGACGCGATGCATACAGCAATGCGTCAGCTGGACATCACGGTGCCCGAACCCGACGACTATCCCGCCAGCCTCCGAGCGTTCCTGCACCGACGTGTTTGGACCTCGACTCTCGGAGAGATCGAACAGGCACTCGATACCGGTTCTGCACCACCGACGTTCATCAAACCCGGGACTGTAAGAACAAGGGTGTAACTCCAAACAAGGAGTAACACTTCATGACTGATGTGATGTTGGCCGACCTGGCCGATACTGCCGTGGTGGCGAAACGCAAGGAACGAGACTCGGCCGTGGATGCCGATCTGGTCGGGCAGTTGGTGGCCCAGGCCCGCGATAGCGGGCTGCAGCTCACCGGCGAAGGCGGGCTGCTGGCGCAGTTGACCAAGCTGGTCGTCGAGTCCGCGCTCGAAGGCGAGATCACCGACCACCTCGGCTACGAACACAGCGACCCAGCAGGGCGGGGAACCGGCAACTCCCGCAACGGAACCCGATCCAAGACCGTGATCACCGATGTCGGCCCGGTCGAGATCGACGTGCCCCGCGACCGTGAGGGCAGCTTCGAGCCGCAGCTGGTGCGTAAACGCCAACGCCGCCTCGAAGGGGTCGAGAACATGGTGTTGTCGCTGTCGGCGAAGGGTCTGACCCACGGAGAGATCTGCGCTCACCTGCAACAGGTGTATGGCGTGGAGGTGTCCAAGCAGACGATCACCACGATCACCGACAAAGTCATCGATGGAATGACCGAATGGCAAAACCGGCCCCTGGACGCGGTGTATCCGGTCGTGTTCCTCGACGCGATCCACGTCAAAATCCGTGACGGCAAGGTCGCTAACCGGCCGATCTATGTGGCGTTGGCGGTCACCGTCGAAGGCCGCCGCGACATCTTGGGTTTGTGGGCAGGTGACGGGGGCGAGGGCGCGAAATTCTGGTTGCAGGTGCTGACCGAGTTGCGTAACCGCGGCGTCGAAGACGTGCTGATGTGCGTGTGCGACGGGCTCAAGGGCTTCCCCGACGCGATCAACCAGGTCTGGCCGGCAACGGTGGTGCAAACCTGCGTGGTGCATCTGCTGCGCGCGTCGTTTCGCTACGCGGGTCGCCAGGACTGGGACGCGATCGCCAAAGCGCTCAAACCGGTGTATACCGCGCCGACGGAATCGGCAGCGCTGGAACGGTTTTACGAGTTCGTCGAGGCGTGGGGCATCAAGTATCCGGCGATCGTGCGGATGTGGGAGAACGCGTGGGCCGAGTTCACCCCGTTCCTCGCCTTCGATGTCGAGATCCGCAAAGTCGTCTGCACGACCAACGCGATCGAGTCGGTCAACGCGCGTATCCGCAAGGCTGTGCGTGCTCGTGGGCACTTCCCGAACGAGCAAGCCGCGCTCAAGTGCATCTACATGGCGATCATGAGTCTCGACCCGACCGGCACGGGTCAGCGGAAGTGGGTGATGCGGTGGAAAGCGGCCCTCAACGCGTTCGACATCGCCTTCGACGGACGCTTGTCCGCTAACCGAGATTAGAAGTCCGACAACCAGTTACACCGTTATCTTGACAGACCCTCAAACCCGCGGATCGTCGCAAGAGCTTCACCGGCCTGGTCTGTTACTCCGAACGAGATGTCGCGGCCCTGGGCAATGTCAGCAGGCGGCAGCGAGTCTGGTGCTCCGAGGTTGTCCGTTGGGCCGCGGAGTACCGCGTGTATGTCGTCGATCAGCGTGTCGTGTCCGTCGATCACTATGACGGTGATGCGACGGTTCTGCTCGATATGACCGCTGTGGAAGCGGCGGTGGCCGCGTACCACGGTTCCGGCACGGCACCGAGCGCGTACGGCATCGATTTCGGGGTACTGACAACTGGTGAGCCGGCACTTGTAGAGGTCAACGACGGATACGCGTTGGGCGCTTACAGTATCGACGCCGATGCGTACACAGAGTTGATCATGCGCCGGTGGAACGAGCTTCTCGATTCGGCGCGGGCCTAGCGGACACGCCCCACTCGGTCGACCATCCTCAATTGCCGCGACCCGCGCGTTACTCGATTCGATGAATAGGACATCGACTCCGGTTGCCGGGTGGCCGTTGCCGCCGGCGTGCAGGAGAGGCGCGACCAATCGGGAGTCATCGACAGCCTGCAGTGCAGCACCTGCCGATCCTCGCGACTTTCCGACCAGATCGTCTATGTGGCAGGAATGTCTCCAAGCTGATCGATCGACACGGTGTACACGCCATTGCCCGATGGGTCTGACACTCCCCGATGTAGCTCGATGGTGGCGATCTGCCGTCCATCTTGATCGTGTTCGATGTGTACAAGGTCGCAGCCGAGGCGCCAGAGAACCGGATACGCCGCCTCGGCGGTCAGGCGATCTTCATCGTCGAGTACAGCGGACTTCTCGATCAGTCCGACGGTTGTCTCATCAGCCTGTCGGAACTGAATCTCGACGAACCCGGGGAAGTCGTGATCGACCCATTGGGTCACTGCGGCATTCAAGTACGTCATATCGCGAACAATCTTCTCACCTCGGGGCACCAAACGCGTGCCGCCAGCGCGCTCGAACGCACCCTTCTGTCGCAGCCCGCGCGATCCCGAGGGCCGCGGCACCACCGACGAAACTCACTCAACTACCGACGAGCGTGCAGTCGAACGAAGACCCGCTGCTGCCGAGGATGGCTCACGTGTCGGGAGCGCGAGGGCGACGTGTGGGATGCGCTTCGCCGCCGCTTCACGGGTCACCTTGCCGCGAAATGCTTGTCCGCCAACAATTCTCTGATGCCCGATGGTATGGCATGCACTCACGTGGGGTGGTCGAGTGGGTTCATGTGTAGTAGCGACCTTGTCGGTCAGTGGAGCGTCGAGGTCGGGTACTACTCGTCCATGGAAGACGAGGTAGTCACCTTCTGGCCCGATGGAACCGGGACAGTGGAGTACATGCGGCCCGACTTCTCCGACTGGGTGTTGTTCCGTTGGTCGAGAACTCGATCGAGTCGGGTGTTGCTCCAGCCGTACCGGGCCTTTCTGGAAGACGACGGCAAGATCGTCGAGGGCGGTGAGATCCCGCAAAACGTCGAAGTTGAGTACGGCATTGAGCTTGAATCGCGTCCGTTGTTGGATGCACCGGTGCCTGTCCTTTATCTGGAGGACGCGGGACTGTTCGCGACTCATTCCGGTTTCGGGCTTCTGACCACAGAACTGCGCGACGACATGCGGTGCCCCGAATCGCCGCCAGAACAGGAGGCACATTAGGCCAAGACGGGAGTGTCTTCCGGGGTCTGTCTGCACCGCAAAGGGGGTCGCGCATGTCTGCCTCCGTATGCCCGAACTGCCCCTGTTGTGTCACCGTCGTGTCTATGACCCCACGCGCCGAACCAGGCAAACCTGGTCCTGTTCTGGTCCGAGTTGCATGCCTTCAAACGCCCCGCATGCCGAATACAGCGTGGGCAGGAGAGCTGATCTACTGAGTTGCCTGCCGGGGCGATAATCGGCTGAGCTTGCGAACATCGAGGACGAAAATGCCAAGAGTCTCTGCGCCCTACCGGTTCGATGATGGCTGCGATGACGAGGAGGGTTTCGAGTCCGCACCGGACACACTGCCAGAGGGTGACGCCAGGCTGCTCCTCGGTTACCTGCGGTCGGCTGAATGCATTGTCGCAGCACCAGGGGTCATCGAAGATCCGTTCGCGCCTGGTAACCCAAACGCTCGGGTGCGCATCGGGTGGATGACCGACGGTGAATGGGTCTGGGAATTGGCATGGGAAGACTATGTCGAGCATCGTCGAGCCGCTCCGCCGATGGACTTCATCAACCATGTAAAGAGGCACAACTGGGTGGCACCGGACGTACCGGAGCAACGTCTACTAGCGATCGCTCGCCAGTTCGGGATGCCTGACGACTAGAGAGCCACTGCGCACCTGCGGGTCCACTGTGCTGCACGGGACGGTGCTCCTTGAACGCAACTTTCTGCCGCTGGGCGCGCTACCACGAACGTCTGCATCTGCCGATGCGCGTGTATTCGCCTTGGCGCCCTCATCGGTCATGATTGGCACATGTCCATGCTCACGATGTACTGGCCACGCACTTCGGCCGGACGGTCACACCCAGCAGCATTTCCGTACGACAGAGATTGGATCACTGTCGGCTGGTACGGAACTCGGCTGAAGTTGCCAGCGCGTCGATTCCTGGCAGGTTGACTGCGTCGGCGCGGCATCGACTGGATGCCTCTGCGTGAAGACGAGTTCCGCTGATGGAATCCACCAGCGGATTGTCCCGGCCCGCTGCCGCCCATTGGGACTGTGGTCGAGATCCAGAGTGGCGCGTTGCGACGGCTTGGATTGCATCCTCGCCAGCAGCGCGGGTTCGAGGTGGCTCAGCTAGGCGTACCTGGGCCTTGGCCGAGTGAACGATTTCCCTGGGGCAAGATCGAAGTCACCGCCGCCCACTGGTGCTGGCACGGAGTAGCAGACAAGCACGGCGGCGCATGGTCCTACGGAACAGGTTATGACTGGTGGGGCCTCTACTCCGAGCCTTGCTCGGATTGGCCGACAGCGGCTGACAATGAATCCACGGAGTGGCCGTTCTCGACCTACCAGTGATGCTGCGGCCAACGCACTGTAGTTCCGCCTACCGCGCGACAGGGCAGCCTCTCCGACAAGAGCGACGACTTCCGCCGCCCGTGGGCCGGGCACGAAGTGCGCGCGAAGACCGCCGGAGCGGGCACTGGCCCTGCTCGCCGGACTGTCCGTCGACAAGGCCGGCTCACCGGTGGCGCACTGAGCTGTCGCAGGTGAGCCACCTCGACTACAGACTGAACGCCACCGCGCGCAGGATCAGGACGGCGATGAACACCGCGGTGAAGGCCAAGTCCAGCGAGAAGTCGCCGATGCGTACCGGCTTCAACACTTTTCGCACCGGGGCGATCACCGGCTCGGTGGCGGCGTGGGTCACCTCCCGCGCCTTGCCTGCCCACTGTGGACCGTTGCCGAGCGCATCGATCCAGTCCACCACCATCCGGGCGATCAGCAGCAACAAGAACACGGTCAACGCGTAGCCGACCAGGGTTCCGACAAGACTCATGACGCACTCCTCCGCGGAGGCCGCACTCCGACCTCTTACCGTTTCAACGTGCCCGACAGTGCCAAGGTGTCCACCACCCGGTTGTTCTCAGTCGATTATCAGGCCCGCGGTCGCGTTGTTCGCGGTGATCGCGGGCGCGGCGTGGTAATACCTGGACGGCAAGGGCAAGCGGCGTCGACTTACTCGCCGTGGCGGGCGTCTGTCGGCTCGTAGCGGCTGGTGAAGCCGAGAATGCGGGCAGTCACCGGCTTCGGGATCTCGTGGAAGAGTCCGTGCCCGGCCCCGCGGAAGATCTCGACTTCACAGGTGGGCACGTTGTCGCGCAGGCGTTGTTCGGCCAGTTGCGAGTCGACCACCAACGACTCCGACCCGAGTAGTACCAGCGTCGGCGTGATGATGGTGGCCAGGCGCTCGTCGGTGAACATCTTCGGGTAGCCGATCGAGGGGGCATACCCCAGCGCTGCCTTCACCCCGTCGAACTCCGCGTCGGTCAAGGTGACGCCGGGGTTGAGCCGTGCGTTCATCGCACGCAGGTTCTTGTCGGTGGGCCGGGCACCGACCCGGATCATCGTCCACAGCAGGCTCCACTTGATCTTCGTCAGCGTGCCGCCCGGCTCGAGCACGGTCAGGCTCGCCAGCCGGCGCTGCTGAGTCGTGGCGATCACCATCGCCTGCCACCCGCCCTGCGAGTAGCCGACCAGGTGGACCCGCTCGACGCCGAGCCCGTCGAGAACCTCGCCGAACCAGGTACCGAAACCCTTCTCGTCGATCGGTGCGGTCTGCACGCTCAGACCGGGCACGCCGATCATCTCGGGCATCAACACGACGCGGTCGCGCGCGAAATCCTCGATGACGTGATTCCAGGCCAGGCTGTTGGCGCCGAGTGAGTGCATGAGCACAATCGGGATGCCTTCTCCCACACCGGATTTGCGGACACGAGTCGACCCGAAGGAGGTGGATACCTCGAGCAGTGTCGACGGCACCGTCCACTGTTTCTCCAGTTCCCGGTAGGTCCGCAGATACTCCTCGCGCGCCTTGTCGTTCTTGAATCGCCCGATCTTGGCCATGTCCACCCCTGTAGCTCGTTGGTGATATCAACATACCACAACGGTGGTATGGGCGTACCATGAAAACTCGCCCGAACAGAAGGAGACGCGATGCCGCGGTTGGCCGATCACGAAGAACGACGCAGGTCGATCACCGATGCGGTGCGCCGGGTCATCGTCCGGGGCGGACTCGAAGGCGCGACGTTCCAATCCGTCGCCGCCGAAGCCGGGGTGTCGGTGCGGTCGGTGCAGTACTACTTCGGCACCAAAAGGGAGTTTCTGCTCGCTACGCACCGCGCGGTCGTCGTGGATTCCGGCGCCCGGGTCGCCGCCGGGTTCGCGAGTCTGGGACCTGAGCCCGGCCCGCGCGACATCGTCCGCACGATCCTGCTCTCGATACTGCCCCTCGATGAAGCGAGTCGGCAGAATGCGGTCGTTCTCGGCATCTTTCACGCGGCGACGCTCACCGGGCCCGATGTCGAGTCCGCCGACACCTCGGGAGCGCCTGACTACATCGTCGATGCGGTCGCGACGCAGCTGCGGCGACTGCGCGGTCCCGATGCCGATGACAAGTCGATCGTCGCCGATGCGGAAGTGATCCTGCTCGCGATCGGCGGACTGGCACAGGGCATGCTCACCAACGACGACTACGCTTCGCGCGCAACACAATTGGTCGATCATCTGCTCGACCGCGTGCTCGACGCCTGAAATACGAAAAGCCCCGGCAGTATTCGCCGAGGCCTTCCGTGAATCGCTCGAATTACTTCTTGCGTTCCTTCTTCTCACGCACACGCACCGAGATGCGCACCGGCGAACCGTCGAAACCGAACTCCTCGCGCAGGCGGCGCTCCAGGAAGCGGCGGTAGCCTGCCTCGAGGAACCCGGTGGTGAACAGCACGAACGTCGGCGGGCGGGTGCTCGCCTGGGTGGCGAACATGACGCGAGGCTGACGACCGCCGCGCATCGGCGGCGGAATGGCCGCGATGACTTCCTTGAGCCAGGTGTTCAGGCGACCGGTGGAGATCCGCTTGTCCCAGGACTCGAGCGCGGTTTCCATCTGCGGCACCAGCTTGGCCACGGCGCGGCCGGTGTGGGCGGAGATGTTGACGCGCTGCGCCCACGGCACCCGAACGAGATCGCGATCGATCTCGCGTTCGAGCATGTAGCGGCGGTCCTCGTCGACGAGGTCCCACTTGTTGAACGCCAGCACCAGCGCACGACCGGAGTCGGCGACCAGGCTGATCACGCGCAGATCCTGCTCGGTGATCGGCACCGAGGCGTCGATCAGCATGATCGCCACCTCGGAAGCCTCCAGCGCCGACTTCGTCCGCAGCGACGCGTAGAACTCGGTGCCGGTGGCATTGGAGACCTTGCGGCGCAGTCCGGCGGTGTCGACGAACTTCCACACCTTGCCGCCCAGCTCGACCAGCGAGTCGACCGGGTCGACGGTGGTGCCCGCGACATCGTGGACCACCGACCGCTCGTCGCCGGCCAGCTTGTTGAGCAGGCTGGACTTACCGACGTTGGGCTTGCCGACCAGTGCCACGCGACGCGGCCCTGCCACGGCGGTCCCTTCGCGGGGAGTCTCGGGCAGCGCGCTGAGCACGTCGTCGAGCAGGTCGCCGGTGCCACGGCCGTGCGCGGCCGAGACCATGCGCGGCTCGCCGAGACCGAGTGACCACAGGGTGGCTGCCTCGAGTTCGACCTTCTGGTCGTCGACCTTGTTGGCCACCAGGATCACCGGGATCTTGGAGCGGCGCAGCTTGCGCACCGCGGCCTCGTCGGTGGTGGTCGCCCCGACGGTGGCGTCGACAACGAGCAGGATCGCGTCGGCGGTCTCCATCGCCACCTCGGCCTGCCGAGCGACATGCGCCTGCAGACCCTTGGCATCGGGTTCCCAACCGCCGGTGTCCTGCACCATGAAGCGGCGTCCGGCCCAGTTGGCCTCGTACGAAATGCGGTCACGGGTTACACCGGGCACGTCTTCGACCACCGCTTCGCGGCGGCCAAGAATGCGGTTGACCAGGGTGGACTTGCCCACATTGGGGCGTCCGACCACGGCCAGCGTCGGCATGGCGACGTGCTGCTCGCCTTCGCCGTCACCATCGATGTCGAGGACATCCCATTCGGACTCGTCGGTCCAGGTTCCGTCGCCTACGAGAATCTCTTCGATCATCGCGGACCTCCTGTCGTGGCCGAAAGCTGCTGAGCCACCACGCGATACAGCTCCTCGATGGTCTGCGCCATCGTCAGGTCGCTGGTGTCGACGAGCACCGCGTCGGCGGCGGGGCGCAAGGGCGACACTGTGCGGGTGGAGTCGAGGGTGTCGCGGCGCTGCACGTCGGCCAGCACGGCCGCGTAATCGTCGCCGCGGCCCTCGCGGATGTTCTGTGCGTTACGCCGCTCGGCGCGAGCCTCGGCGGAGGCGGTGAGGTAGATCTTGGCGTCGGCGCCGGTGAGCACGACAGTGCCGATATCGCGGCCTTCGACCACGATGCGCCCGGCCATCGCCGCGATCTCCTGCTGCAAGGCAACGAGCTGCTCGCGCACCGGTCCCACTGCCGAGACCGCCGAGACGGCCTTGGTGACGGCGTCGCCGCGGATCTCGCTCGACACGTCTTCGCCGTCGAGCTCGATCACCTCGTGGCTGGGGTCGGTGCCGATCGAAAGCGGCAGCGCTGCCACAGTTTCGGCAATCGCGGCCGAATCCGTCAGGTCGACACCAGCACGCAGCACGCACAGGGTCGCGACCCGGTACATGGCACCGGTGTCGAGGTAACGGGCGCCGAGACGCGTCGCCAGACGACGCGACACGCTGGACTTACCGGTGCCGGAGGGGCCGTCCATCGCGACGACGAGCGTCGCGTCACCGGTCATCCGGTCACCCGCGAATTCCAGGGGAAAGTCCACACTGTTCACAGCTGCACCGCCTCGTAGAGTTTGCCGACCTCGTCACGGCCGAGCACCCGCAGCGTGCCGGGACGCTGATCACCGAGCGCCACCGGGCCGAGGTGGGTGCGCACCAGCCGGATCACCGGGTGGCCGACCTCGTCGAGCAGCCTACGCACGATGTGCTTGCGGCCCTCGTGCAACACGAGCTTGACCAGCGACCGGCCCTGGAAGGACTCGAGCACCGTGAACTTGTCGACCTTGGCGGGCCCGTCCTCGAGCTCGACACCTTCGCGCAGGCGCTTACCGACCAGGCGGTAGTTCACCTCGCCGTCGACGGTGGCCAGGTAGGTCTTGGGGACTTCGAACGAGGGGTGCATCAGTCGATGAGCCATCTCGCCGTCATTGGTGACCAGCAGCAGACCCTCGGTGTCGGCATCCAGCCGGCCGACGTGGAACAGGCGCTGACCAGCGGCGATCCGTTCGGCGATGATATCGCCGACGCAGGGGCGCCCCAGATCGTCGGACATGGTGCACTGCCAGCCCTTGGGCTTGTTCATCATCAGGTGCACCAGTTCGTCGCGCACCACGACACGGGTGCCGTCGACGCGCACGACCGCGTTCTCGGCGTCGATGCGCAGACCCTGCTCACGCACGATCTTGCCGTCGACCTCGACGCGACCGGCGGCGATCATCTCCTCGGCGGCGCGGCGCGAAGCCACACCGGCCTTGGCGAGGACCTTCTGCAGGCGTTCGCCTTCGCCCCACGGGAGCTTCTTGGGGCCCTCGGTGACGTCGGAGTGCTGGTGACGTGCGGGCTTGGCGTTGTTCAGGATCGTCGGAGCGACGACCTTCTTCTGCGGCTTCGCGGTCTTCTTGCGAGCGGCGAAGGCTTGGGTGCCTGCCGAAGCGCCGCTGCGCTGACCAGCCGTGCCTCCACGCTGTACGTCACCACGCGGGTAGCCGCCACCGCTGGAAGCACCGGTGCCGCGACGGTCATCACGCTGACCTGCACCGGCCGGGGCGGCGCGACGATCGTCACGCGCATACCCACCGGCGGACGGGCCACGGCGGTCGCCACCGGACGGGGCGCCGCGACGGTCATCACGCTGGTATCCACCGGCGGACGCGCCGCGACCGGCCGGAGCACCACGCCGATCATCACGCTGGTATCCACCGGGCGAACTGCCACGACGGTCACCACTGGTGGAAGCACCGCGACGGTCATCACGCTGGTACCCACCACCGGTGGACCCACGACGACCGCCGGATTCGGCGTCACGCTGGAAGCTGCCCGCGGACCGGGCTGCTGTCTGATTGCCACGCTGGAAGCCACCCGCGCCGGTGCCGCGGCGGGCCGGAGCCGCTCCGCGGGAGCCACCCTGCCCGGTGCGCGCACTGTCGCCACGGTTGTCCGTGGTTCGATTCGCGCCACTTCGGGGCTGGTCGCTGCGACTTCTTCGATCCGGTGTGCCATCTCGGCGAGCGGAATTATTCATCTGTCCTGTCAATCGTCAGTGCCGGGATCCCTGTCGGACTCGGCGGGATTGTTCAGCCTGGTGACTGTCAATCGTCGGTGCCGAGATCCATATCGGACTCGGCGGGTTTCTTCAGCCTGGTGAACCGGGGATCGGTTTCCAGGCTCTCGCTGATCTCGTCGATCAGATCGACGCCGGGAAGCAGCGGCGCCAGCAGTGGCAGGTCGCCGAGAGAGGCGAGCCCGATCCGTTCGAGGAACAACTCGGTGGTGCGGTACAGCGTGCCGTTGGTTTCGGGGTCCTGACCCGCTTCCGCGATCAAGCCTCTGGCCAGCAGCGTGCGCATCACTCCGTCGACGTTCACCCCTCGGACCGCGCTGACCCGCATGCGGGTCACCGGCTGGCGGTAGGCGACTACCGCCAAGGTTTCCAAGGCGGCCCGGGTCAGTTTTGTCCGGGCCCCGTCGAGCAGTACCCGCTCGACATAGGGCGCGTACTCCTGTCGAGTATAGAAGCGCCATCCGTCACCGACGAAACGCAGGTCGATTCCGCTGCCCCGGGCGGTCAGTTCGGCCGACATCGCGCGCAGCACGGTGTCGACACGTTCACTGGTGTCGTCCAGGGCCGCTGCCAGCTGTTCTGTGGGTGCCGGGGCGTCGACGACCAGCAGCATCGCCTCGAGGGCGGACCGCAATTCGAGGTCGTCGAGTGGCTCGGAGGTGAATTCCGCCACTGTCTCGGTCATCCGTAGTCCTCCTCGAAAGTCAACGCGGCCGCTTCGGCATCGGGATCCAGCTCGCCGAGCCAGCTGACCGCCAACGGCCCGAGCGGATCAGGTTGGTCGAAGGCGATGGTCTTACCGCGATACAGCTCGAGCAACGCCAGGAACCGGGCCACGATTTCCACCGGCACTGTGCAGTCGACCACCAATTCGGCGAAGGTCGTCCAGCCGCCCGGCCCGCGTTGCTTCAACAGGGCGAGCACCAGCTCGGCCTGCTCGGCGACGGAGATGGTGTGCATGTGCAGATGCCCGAGCCCGACCTCGGCGATCGGACGTGGCCGGAAAGCCGCGGCGGCGATCTCGGCGAACGCGGCGATGTCCACCCCGAGAGTGACCTCGGGCAGCAACCCTTCGAACTGTTCCTCGAGCGCCACCGAGCGCGGATACCGGCGCAGTGCCGCGGCTTCCAACTCGGCGAGCAGCTCGGCCACCTGCTTGAACGCGCGGTACTGCAGCAGTCGCGCGAACAGCAGGTCGCGAGCGTCGAGGAGTTCGAGATCGTCGGCGTCGGTCATCTCGCCCGAGGGCAGCAGCCGAGCCGCCTTCAGGTCGAGCAGGGTGGCGGCGACGACGAGGAATTCGGTGGTCTGATCGAGAATCTTGTCCGCGCGCAGCTTGGTGTTCTCGGCCAGCTCGGCGGTCAATGCCTTGGTGTAGGCGATGAATTCGTCGGTGACCTGATGGAGCGCGATTTCGGTGACATCGAGTTTGCGCGAGCTGATCAACGTCAGCAACAGATCGAACGGCCCCTCGAAATTGGTGAGCCGCAGATGAAAACCGGGTTTCTCCGCGGCCGGCACCGCGTCTTCGGGTACTGCTTGCACCGCAGGTGTAGCTCCGATCACCGGCCAGACCGGTGGATGACTTCACGTGCCATCGCTCGATACGACTCGGCGCCGCCCGATTTCGGCGACCAAGTGGTGATCGGCTCCCCGGCCACGCTGGCGTCGGGAAAGCGCACCGTGCGCGAGATGGCGGTGTCGTAGACCAGATCGCCGAACACCTCGACCACGCGCGACATCACCTGACGCGAATGCAGCAGGCGCGCATCGAACATCGTGACCACGATGCCGTAGAGACTCAGCCGCGGGTTGAGACGGTCGCGCACCTTCTCGACGGTGTCGTTGAGCAGGGCGAGGCCGCGCAGCGAGAAGTACTCGCATTCCATCGGAATGATCACGCCGTCCGAGCAGGCCAGCGCGTTGACCGTGAGCAGGCCGAGCGACGGCTGGCAGTCGATGAGGATGTAGTCGTAGCGATCGCGCACACCGTGCAGGGCTCGCCCCAGCGACTGTTCACGGCCGACCTCGTTGACCAGCTGGATCTCGGCAGCGGAGAGGTCGATGTTGCTGGGCAACAGGTCCATGCCGTCGACCTTGGTGGTCTGCAGCACGTCGTCGACCTTGGCCTTGCCGCCGATCAGCAGGTCGTGCACGGTGAGGTCGAGATCGTGGTGGGCGACACCGAGCCCGGCCGAGAGCGCACCCTGTGGATCGAGATCGACAAGCAGCACCCGGCGACCGTATTCGGCCAGTGCCGCACCGAGGTTGATGGTCGAGGTGGTCTTTCCGACCCCGCCCTTCTGATTGCACATCGCGACGACGAGCGCGTCGCCATGGCGCTGGAGCTGCGGTGGATCGGGCACCAGTCGCAGCGGGCGCCCTGTCGGGCCCATCTCGACGGCCTCGGCGACCTGTTCCGGTCCACCGTCCCACGGTGTTTCCGCTGTCGTCACGATCCGCTGCTCCTTATACGTTTTCCTTGCCGGTAACCCCTGTCGAGGGTAGCGAGGCCGATCCGGGACCGGCTCGCTTTCGTACGGTCCAACTCTGGGTAGACGCTACCGCTCGGACCGGTGAGGTACAGCATGGCAACGCCGGGCGTGTTCGTACGATACCTGCTCAGCGGGTATGGGTGGTGCCCGATCACGTGGCACGCGGATGGGCTGTGGCCCACACTTCGCGCAGGGTGCTCACCGTGACGAGGGTGTAGATCTGGGTGGTGGTCACCGAGGCATGGCCGAGCAGTTCCTGGACCACCCGCACGTCGGCGCCACCGTCGAGCAGATGGGTGGCGAAGGAGTGCCGCAGGGTGTGCGGTGAGACCGTCGCCCCGATTCCGGCGCGTTCGGCGGCGGTCTGCAGTACCTGCCAGGCGCTCTGCCGTGACAGTCTGCCGCCGCGAGCGTTGAGGAACAGCGCTCCGCCGCAACCTTTCCCGCTCGCGGCGAGGGCTGGACGACCGCGCACCAGATAGGCGTCGACAGCGGCGAGCGCCGGGCGGCCGATCGGGACGAGTCGCTGTTTACCACCTTTGCCGCGCAGCACCACACAGCGTTGTTCGGCGTCGATGTCGTCGACGTCGAGCCCGACCATTTCCGAGATTCGCGCGCCCGTGGAGTAGAGCAGTTCCAGCAGTGCCCGGTCACGCAGGCCGCGCGGTCCCCCTTCGGAACCCTCCGGATCGCCGCCGGCTGACTCGAGAAGGCGCAGAACCTGGTCGTAGGGCAGCGCTTTGGGCAACCGGCGACCCGGCGCGGGCGGTTTCACCGCATGTGCCACATCGGTGTCGGTGATGCCTTCGGCGGCGGCGAACCGATGCAGCCCGCGCACCGCGATCAACGCCCTCGCCACCGAACCGGCCGCCAGCGCTGGGTGATCGATGCCGCCGGACCGCAATGCCATGGTGAATTCGGCGACGTCACCCTGCGCCACCGCGCGCAAGCTCTCGACGCCGCGACCGGTGAGGAAACTCCGGTAGCGGCCCAGATCGCGTCGGTAGGCACCGAGAGTGTTGCGCGCGGCACCGCGCTCGACCGCGAGATGGTCGAGATAGGCGTCGATCTCCCGCTCTAGCACGCCCCCGCCCGGTCTAGTCCCCGCCGACCGGTGCGGCGAGGTCGACTGTCGAAGCACGGGCCACTGCGACGGTCACGCGTGGTCACCGCGAGTCGGCGCCTCGGCGGCTTTGCGCCGCAGGAACTTCGTCGGTTGACCGGGCCACGGTGCGTCGGCGGCGCGCATCGGCGCCCCGCTCGCCCGCGCCGCGGCGTAGGCGAGCACGCCGGCGACCGCGGTCGCGTTCACGATCTCCCCGGCCAGGGCGGCTCGCACCGCCTCGTCGAGAGGCATCCGCACCAGCTCCAGATCCGCTTCCTCGTGCTCGGGATCAGGCCGGTCGGTGACGCTGAGACCGGTCGCGAAGAACACACGCAGCGCCTCGTCGGTGAAACCCGGCGACAACGCCACGTCCACCAGCACCGACCACCGCGCGGCGGCGAGGCCCGTCTCCTCGGCCAGCTCACGCTCGGCCGCGGCGAGCGGGTCCTCACCTTCGATATCGAGCAGCCCGGCGGGCAGTTCCAGCAGCCGGGTGCCGATCGGATGCCGATACTGACGGATCAGCACGACATTGTCGTCGTCGTCGATGGCGAGCACCGCGACGGCCCCGTGATGCTCGATCACCTCGCGCTCGGCGACCCGCCCGTCCGGCATCCTGACCTGATCCTGGCGCAGGGCCAGGATCGCGCCGCTGTAGAGCACCCGGCTCGACACCGTCTCGAAGTCGTGACTACCGGGCTCGCTCATGCGTTCCTATCGCCGTTGTTCCTAGACTTCCGCGGCCTGCTCCGCGAGCTCTTCCTCCGGAAAGTCTACGGGAAGGCGTTCGGCCAGTTTGTATTTCAACGCGGCGTTGATCAGCGCCGCGAAGAGCGGATGCGGTCGGGTCGGACGGCTCTTGAGCTCCGGATGCGCCTGGGTGGCGACCAGGAACGGATGCACCGAAGCCGGGTACTCGACGAACTCCACCAGGTGCCCGTCGGGTGAGGTGCCGGAGAAGACCAGCCCGCTCTCGGCGATGGCGTCGCGGTAGGAGTTGTTCACCTCGAACCGGTGCCGGTGCCGCTCGGACACGTTCTCGGTGCCGTACGCCTGCGCGACGACCGAACCCTTCTTCAAAGTCGCGGGGTAGGCGCCCAGACGCATGGTGCCGCCCAGATCGGCTGCACCGGCGACGACGTCTTCCTGATCGGCCATGGTCGAGATCACCGGGTTCTTGGTGTCGGGCTCGAACTCCGCGGAGTTCGCGTCCTCGATACCGACCGAACGCGCCGCCTCGATGACCACACACTGCAGGCCCAGGCACAGGCCCAGCAGCGGGATACCGCGGTGGCGGGCGTAACCGATCGCACCGAGCTTGCCCTCGATGCCGCGAATGCCGAACCCGCCGGGGATCAGCACGGCGTCGACATCACGCAGCGCCGCCTGCGCACCGGCTTCGGTCTCGCACTCGTCCGACGGCACCCAGCGGATGTTCACCTTGGCGCGATGCGCGAAACCACCCGCACGCAGCGCCTCGGTCACCGACAGGTAGGCATCGGGCAGATCGACGTACTTGCCGACCAGCGCCACCTCGACGGTCTCGCGCGGGGAATGCACGCGATCGAGCAGATCGCCCCACACCTTCCAGTCCACGTCGCGGAACGGCAGTCCGAGCTTGCGCACCACGTAGGCATCGAGGCCCTCGCTGTGCAGCACCTTCGGGATGTCGTAGATCGACGGCGCGTCCGGCGTGGAGATGCACGCTTCCACGTCGACGTCGCACATCAGCGCGATCTTGTTCTTGAGACCCTGGGGCACCTCACGGTCGCACCGCAGGATCAACGCGTCGGGCTGGATACCGATATTGCGCAGCGCGGCCACCGAATGCTGCGTCGGCTTGGTCTTGAGCTCGCCCGAGGGCGCCAGGTACGGCACCAGTGACACATGCAGGAAGAACACATTGTCGCGACCCACATCGTGCCGGATCTGGCGAGCCGCCTCGAGGAACGGCTGCGACTCGATGTCCCCGACGGTGCCACCGATCTCGGTGATCACCACATCCGGCACATGCCCCTCGAGATCGGGACCCTGCATCGCCAGGATGCGATTCTTGATCTCGTCGGTGATATGCGGGATGACCTGCACCGTATCGCCCAGATACTCGCCACGGCGTTCCTTGGCGATCACGGTCGAATAGATCTGACCGGTGGTCACGTTCGCGTCCATCGTGAGATCGCGATCGAGGAAACGCTCGTAATGACCCACGTCCAGATCGGTCTCGGCACCGTCTTCGGTGACGAACACCTCGCCGTGCTGGAACGGGTTCATAGTGCCCGGATCGACATTGAGATACGGGTCGAGCTTCTGCATCGTCACCCGCATGCCGCGCGCGGTCAGCAACTGACCGAGGCTGGAGGCGGTGAGACCCTTACCCAATGAGGAGGCGACGCCACCGCTCACGAAGATGTGCTTGGTGGCACTTTTAGCCTGATTCCGTTGATGACCCACGGACCACCACCTTACCGCCTCCCCGAATATTCAAGCGTCACTGAGGTGCGTGAACAGTCGCGTCGGCCGCCGGCGGTAGGTCGGTGGCGGGGTTTTCCGGTGCCGGGCGAGTTACCCGTGTTCTTGCGTGATCAGTTGTTACGTCGGTACGCGCGTCGCGGGAGCTCGCCTTGGCGAGAGTGGTGAGGTTCTCAATCAACGGGGCATCGCTACGAGGGTCAGCGACGTTGCCGCCGGGCCCGTACCGTAGCGGCCTGCGCCGCCGGTCAGTTGTTCTGTGAGGGCGAGTGTTGTTGTTACTCGGCCTATTTCGCGGTCGATGTTGTCGACCGTGGTCACCGTGGTCGCGAGGGGGGCCTGGGCTCGGACGTTGGCTATTGCGGCGCTGTTCTCGGCGGCGCCGGGGCGGCCCGCGAGGACTGTGCCTGCGGCTCTTGCTCGCAAGGCGGCGGTGAAGCGGGCGATAGTCGCGCCCTGGCCGGTGTCGGGTTCGACACCGTTGCCGGTAATGACCACGGCAAGTTGCGCGGGTCTCGTCGGCGGGTCGGTGAAGGTGAGGAAGTCGCCGCCGCGGAGGGTCTCGAGGATGAGGGACAGTTCCTGGGGGGTGCTGCGGGGATTGTTGGTTGCCGGGTCTTGGAGTAGTGCCAGGCCGAGCAGGTCGCCTGCGAGGCTGCCCTGGTCTACGGCGCCGGTGTTCAACTGGGCGCCCGCGGGCACGATGTTGGTCAAGGTGGAGCGCATGCGATCGCCCTCCCCCGCGTCGACGAAGGACTCGGTGAGGGCGACGCGGCCCGTCACCGTGGCGCCCGCTGTCTGCAGGGACTTGCTCACGCCGTCGATATCAGTGGGATCGGCGTCGGGAGTGGTGAGCACGACAACGGTGCGGTCGGCCAGGGTGCCGTTCAGGATGCGGGCCGCCGAGCCCGCGATGAACTGGTCGGCGGCGTCGAGGCGGGCGCTGAGTTGGGCGTTCTGGGCGGCCAGCTCGTCCACCTGGGTGTTCAGGTCCGTCTTGTCCAACCGCAGTCCCGAGATCATGTCGCCCGCGAGAGTGTGCGAACCGAGCACCACCCCAACCGCCAGCGCGAGGAAGATCGCCGCGATCGAGATGGCGTGTTGACGCAGCGAGATCACAGCAGACCACGCACCCACAGGACGAAGCTGTTCCAGTACTCGATCGCCCAGTCCAGGACCTCGGAACCGTTGTGCGAGGCCAGGATCACCACCACGATCGCCACCAACGCGGCCAGCACCACCAGCGCCACCGCGGCACCCGTGGACCGATGCCGGTACAGCGTCGACACCGCATTCGCGTCGACCAGCTTCGCACCGACCTTCAATCGGGTCAGGAAGGTGGCCGGATTGCTGTCGCGGCGGCCACGGTCGAAGAAGTCCTCGAGCGACGCGGGGGCGCCCGCCAACACGATCAAGGACGCGCCGTGATGGTCGGCCAGCATCAACGCGAGATCGGTCGGCGAACCCGAGGACGGGAACGTGGTGGCACCGATCCCCAGATCCTGAATGCGCTCGAGCCCCTTGGCGTGCCCGTCGGTGTCGGCGGGCAGGATCATCTCGGCACCGGATTTCAGTGTCTCGGTGCTGATCTCGTCAGGATCTCCGACGATCAGGTCGGGGGTGTACTTGAGCTTGCGCAAGGTGTCGGCGCCGCTGCCGACACCGATCAGAATCGGCGCGTACTCCTTGATGAACGGCTTGAGCCGCTGCAATTCCGCGAGATGGCCCGAGCCGTCGGCGATCACGACCACGTGCCGGTCCCGCATCTCCAGCTCGATATCGGGCACGCCGACACCGTCGATCAGCAACGCGCTCTCGGTGCGCACGAATTCGGTGGTGTTGCCCGCGAACGCGTCGAGGTGATCGGCGAGTCCGTTGCGCGCCTCGATCATCCGGTCGGCGATGGTCGACTCGTCGAACTCGATGCCCTCGACCAGGACCTCGGGTTCTTTCTTGGTCAATCTGTCGGCGTAGACGATGCCACCGTCGATGCGGATCTTGGCGCCGTCCTTGATCTTGCCGAACGCGTCGGAGGACACCGTGTCCATCAGCACGATCCCGTTGGCCACCAGCACTTCTGGCCCCAGGTTGGGATACCGGCCCGAAATCGACGGGGAGGTGTTGATCACCGCGAGCACCCCCGCCTCGACCAATCGGTCGGCGGTGTGGCGGTCCAGGTCGGTCTGATCGAGGACCACCACGTCCCCGGGACCGACCCGCCGCAGTAATCGTGCGGTGTCGCGATCCACCCGGGCGATCCCGGCGACACCGGGCAGCGTTTCCGTGTTCCGCGATAACAACGCCGGCATCCTCATGTGGCCGATGATGAAGCCAAACCCTCAACCTTTGGTGGAGGCGCGCCGAATCATCCGTCACATTCGTCACTGTGATCTATCTCCGCCACCTCGACCGAGACCATGCCGCCCCCAATCGCCGATTCCGGTGTTACCGGCTCGATCGTGCGCTCCGCATTCAGCTACGGCAGCCAGGTAGGAACAAAGCCGCCAACTACCCGTATGCTGCGGGTCACAGACATCTCGGACAGGAGACACATTCATGCCACGCAGCACCGTCGAGACGGTTTTCGACGCACCTCGCGACATCGTCTACCGCCTCTTCACCGAGCGTGAGAGCGTCAGCCCGCACCTGCCGATCCAGGTCAAGCTCATCAAGGCGGGCGACCCGGCCACCGGCGTCGGCGCCCAGCACCTGCTCGGCTTCGGCAAGGTCGGCATCACCGAGGAGATCACCGAGCTGGTTCCCGGCGAGCGGATGGAATACAAGATCGTCAAGGGCGCGCCGGTCAAGCGCCACGTCGGCGCCATCACCTTCGCCGACACCGCCGACGGCGGCACCCGCGTGGTGTACACGATGGACTCCGAGCCGTCGCTGCCCCTGCCCGCGCCCGTGCTCGAGTTCGGCCTGCGTCAGCTGACCAACCAGCTCCTCGGTGGCGTGCGCAAAGCCCTGCGCTGATCGAAGCCGACGTCGCCTGCCGCCAAGGCAGGCGACGTCGTTTTTCAGGCAGGCAGCCGCTCGGCCCTGGCGGTCTCGAGAAGTTCCTCCGCGTGCGCGCGGCCGGTCTCGGTGTCGTCGAGGCCCGCCAGCATGCGGGCCAGCTCCACCACCCGCTCGTCGTCGGTCAGCGTGCGAACCCCGCTGTCCACCTTGCCTTTTCCGTCGTCGGACTTGTTCACCACCAGGTGGGTGTCGGCGAAGGCCGCCACCTGGGGCAGGTGGGTCACGACGATGACCTGATGGGTGCGCGCCAAGCGCGCCAGGCGCTTGCCGATCTCCACCGCGGCCCGACCACCCACCCCGGCGTCGACCTCGTCGAACACCATGGTCGCGCCGTGATCGGAACCGGCGAGGACCACTTCCAGCGCCAGCATCACCCGCGAGAGCTCACCGCCGGAGGCGCTCTTGCTCAAAGGCAGCGATTGCGCTCCGGAGTGCGCCGAGAGCCGGAATTCGACTTCGTCACACCCGTTCGAGCCGGCGTGCAGCTGCACCCCGTCGATCTCCAACGGCGCCGAGTCCTGCGCGCCGGCAAGCAGCGGTCGGACCTGAACTTCCAAGCGCGCCTTGCCCATCGCCAGACCGCCGAGCTCGGTACTCACCGCGCTCGCCAGCTTGCCCGCCGACTTGGCGCGCGCGGCACCGAGTTTGCGAGCCGCCTCCCGCACCTTGCCCGCGGCGGTCTCCACCTCGTCGGCGAGTTTTGCCAGCGCGTCCTCGGACACGTCGAGTGAGTCCAGGCGTGAGCGCGACTCGTCGGCCCACGCGATCACCCCGTCGATATCGGGCGCGTACTTGCGGGTCAGCGATTTGAGTTCGGCCTGGCGGTTGAGCATCGTGTCCAGCGCGCTGGGATCGGACGGCAGTTCCGACAGATAGCTGCTGAGTTCGGTGGCCGCGTCGACGACCACCGCGATCGCCTCGCCCAGCCGCGGAGCCAGCCCGGCCAACGCCGGGTCGTCGGCGGATTCCAGGCGGGCACGGGCAACCCCGAGTAGATCGAGGACACCACCACCGTCGGCCGGCGCGTCGCTCGGACCCGAGAGCGACTCGTGCGCGGCGACCGCCGCCTCACGCAGCGAATCGAGGTCGCTGAGCCTGCGGATCTCGGCGACCAGGCGGGTGTCCTCACCGGGTTCGGGGGCGATGCCGTCGATTTCGGTGAGCGAATACTTGAGCCGGTCGGCCTCGAGCGCGAGCTCCCTGCTGCGCGCGGTGCGTTCGAGCAGTTCGGTGCGCGCGTCCAGCCAGGACCGGCGATGCACCTGGTACTTGCGCAGGAGTCCGGCCACGCTGTCGCCGGCGAACTGGTCGAGTGCCGAGAGCTGCTGTTCGGGCCGCTGCAGCCGCAACTGGTCGTTCTGGCCGTGCACCGTCAGCAGCCGAGAGGTGAACTCGCCGAGCACCGCGGCGGGCACCCCACGTCCGCCCAGGTGCGCGCGCGAACGTCCGTCGCTGTTGACGGTGCGGACCGCGATCACGCTGCCGTCCTCGTCGGCCTCGGCACCCGCCGATTCCAGCACCTCCCCGACTGCCGCGCGCGCCGCCTCGTTCACGTCGTCGACTACGAAACGGCCCTCCACCACCGCTTTCGCCGCGCCGAGGCGAACCCGTCCCGCGTCGGCACGCGCACCGCTGAGCAGGTGCAAGCTGGTGACAACCATGGTCTTACCCGCACCGGTCTCACCGGTGAGCACGGTCAGACCCGCGTGGAACTGTGCGGTGGCCGTGGAGATGACACCGAGTCCGTCAATCCTGATCTCTGTCAGCATCAGTGCTCTTCCGTTCGCTGTCTGCCCCGCCAGCCGGTGACCGGCAGCTGGAACTTGCGCACCATCCGGTCGGCGAAGGGGGCCGAATCGAGCCGCACCCAGCGCACCGGCTGTTCGCCGCGCACCACTTCGGCGCGGCCGCCGTGCGGCAACGCGAGGGTGCGCCTGCCGTCGAGGAACACGATCGCGTCGTGCCCGGTCGCCACGGTTTCCACCGCGATCCGCGATTCCGGACTGGTCACCAGTGGTCGCGCGAACAACGCGTGCGCGTTGCTCGGGATCACCAGCATCGCCTCGACTTCCGGCCAAACCACCGGTCCGCCCGCCGAGAACGCGTAAGCGGTCGACCCCGTGGGAGTCGAGATGAGAATGCCGTCGCAGCCGAAGGACGAGACCGGCCGCCCGTCCACTTCGAGCACCACTTCCAGCACGCCCATCCGCTGCGCGTTCTCGAGGCTGGCCTCGTTGAGCGCCCAACCACGTTCGACGATCGTGTCGTCGACGCGCACGGTGACATCGATGGTCATCCGGTTTTCCACCTGGTAGTCGCGATCGACCACCTGCGACAATGCCTCGTCGAGATTCTCGGCCTCGGCTTCGGTGAGAAAACCGATGCGGCCCAGGTTGATTCCGAGTACCGGGACGCCGGTGGGCCGACCGAGTTCGGCCGCGCGCAGGAAAGTGCCGTCGCCGCCGAGGGCGAGCACCATCTCACAGCCCTGCGCCGCGGACGGACTGTGCGGCACCACCCGCACCGGATATCCGGCTTCGTCTTCGAACCGGGTGCTGTCGGCCTCGTCGGCCAGCACCCGCAAGCAGATGCCCGCTTCGGCGAAGATCTTCGCCACCCGGTGCGCGGTCTCGATGATCTCCGCACGGCCGGGATGGGCCACGAGCAGGATTTCCCTGCCGTCGGCATGCGTACTCACTGCGGGCCCTCCTCGACAGCGTGCGCGACCAGCGCCCGCACCTGTTCGGCGTCGTAGTCGAACGGACCGACCTTGCGCAGCCACAGGAAGTACTCGACATTGCCCGACGGACCGGGCAGCGGGCTCGCGACAACGCCCTGGGTGCGCAGTCCCAGCGCAGCGGCGGCGTTCGCCACCTCGCAGACGACTTCGGTCCGCAGTTCCGGGTCTCGCACCACCCCACCCGAGCCGACCCGGTCCTTGCCGACCTCGAACTGTGGTTTCACCATCGGCAACAGATCCGCACCGTCGGCAGCGCACGCCACCAGGGCGGGCAGGACGAGCGCCAGCGAGATGAAGGACAAGTCGCCCACAACGACTTCGACTGTGCCACTGATGGATTCGGGCGTGATGTTGCGCACGTTGGTGCGATCGAACACCGTGACCCGATCGTCGTTCTGCAGTCGCCAGATCAACTGACCGTAACCGACATCGACGGCGACCACCTCGCTCGCGCCCTTGTTCAGCAGCACATCGGTGAACCCGCCGGTCGACGCCCCCGCGTCCAGACATCGCTTACCCGAGATATCGAGACCCTCCGGTTCGAACGCCTCGAGCGCGCCGAGCAGTTTGTGCGCGCCACGCGAGGCCCACGACACCTCGTCGGGTTCTTCCCGCACGATCAGCGGGGTTCCCGTCTCCACCGCCGTCGCGGGTTTCACGGCGACGGTTCCGGCAATCAGGACGCGGCCCGCGCCGATCAGCTCGACCGCGTGTTCTCGCGATCGCGCCAATCCGCGACGAACCAGTTCGGCGTCCACACGCGCTCGCCTGGCCACCTCAGATCTTGTCCACTGTCGCCAGCGCGTCCACCAGCACGTCGTGCGCTTGCTCGAGAATGCGCGCACGCCGGGTGATGTCGGCACCGGTCTCGGTGTTCTCCGCCGGACTCACGGCGGGACGCGGACCGAGTTCGGCCAGCAGCGCGTCGACCTCGGTCTTGATCCGGTGGGGATCGGCCGGTTCCTGATGCGCCGCGGCGCCGGGCAGGTGAGCCCCCGGCACGGGAATCCCGGGCCGGAGTGGCTGTGACGCGCCGTTCGGCGGTGAACTCGCAGTACTCATCGTGGCGTCAACGCTATCGGATTTCCGAATCGGCTGCGCGCACCCGTACCGCCCGGCCGGGATGCTGTCGCAACAGTTCGGCGATGTCCGCCGGTGCGGCGGGCTCGGCGACGACAGCGTCGTTGAGCGCGTCGAGGGTGGCGGCGATGTAGGTAGGGATCCGGGCCGCGGGCGCACCGAGCACTTCCTCGAGGGTGCTGACTCCGGTGAGCACCAGCAGCGAGTCGAGGCCAAGGCCGTTGGCGCCCTCGATATCGGTGTCGAGGCGGTCGCCGACGACCAGGGATCGGCGGGTGCCCGCGCGCTCGATCGCGTCTTCCATCAGCGGCGCGAAGGGCTTGCCCGCCACGAGGGGCTCACGGTCGGAGGCGGTGGCCAGGGCGGCGACCATCGAGCCGTTGCCGGGGGCGAGACCACGCTCGTTGGGCAGGGTGCGGTCGGCGTTGGCGGCGACCCACAGCGCGCCGGCGCGCAGGGCGTAGGCGGCTTCGGCCAGATCGGGCCACGCGGTCGTCGGCGAGTGGCCTTGCACAACCGCGGCGGGCGGGGTGTCGCCGAATCGGCGGATCGGGTCGAGACCGACGGCTTTCACCTCGGCGGCCAGATCGTCGGTGCCGACGACGAGCACCCTGTCGCCGGGACTCAGCCGTTCGGACAGCATGCGGGCGGCGGCCTGCGCACTGGTCACCACGTCGTGGGCCGTGGCCGGGTAGCCGAGCTCGACCAGATGGTGCGCCACGGCGCCGGGTCCGCGTGCCGCGTTGTTCGTGACGTACACCAGTCGTTGTGCCGAATCACCGTCCGATGCAAGCGCTTCGGGCGCGCCCTCGATGACCTCGGGACCGCGGTACAGCGTTCCGTCCAGGTCGAGCAGCAAAGCGTCGTATTGATCGCGCAGCCGGTTCATTCACCCTCACTCCGTCGTCACTGCCGGGTCGAGCACACCTGCGACCCTAGGCGAGGCCACCGACAGCTCCGTCCTCCTCGGCTGTCGAACAGCACTCGCACCCTTCATGATCGAGCATGTGGCAAGCATTCGTACACGGTGTGCCGGTTCCGGATCCGGCCTCCAGTGTTCGACACGCGAAAGGCCGCAGGCCAGAAACCCGTCAGAGTTCCCGGCCTACGGCCTTTGTGCTGTTCTTACTGCGCGTCGCCGGTGAGTTCGGTTGCCCGGTCCTCGGCGTCGGTTTCGTCGTCGAGATCAGCGGCGGCGGCGTTGAGGAACCACTGCAGACCGTCATCGGTCCGGCCTGCCGCCACCAGCGCGTCGGCGTAGGCGTAGAACAGGCGTGCGGCGGCGGAACCGGTGCGAGACGGATCCAGATCGGAAGCCTGTAGCGTCACCACGGCCTGGTCGAACTGACCCAGATCCATCCTGGCGCCGGCGACCACCATGCGCAGTTCGGCCGCTTCGTCGCCGGTGAGCGTCTGTGCTTCCTCGCTGCGTCCGAGCTCGATGGCCCGTTCCGGCCTGCCGAGACCGCGTTCGCAGTCCGCCATCACCGCGAGCAACCCGGCACCACCCGACATGCGTCGGGCGGTTCGCAGCTCCGACAGCGCCTCGGCCCACTCCTCGGCGTGGTAGGCCACCACACCGGCGGTCTCACGCACCACTGCGATCCGGCCCGCACGCTGTCGCGCGGCCCGAGCGTGTGCCAGTGCCAGACGCGGGTCGTCTTCGAGCAGCTCGACGGCCATCACCATGTGCCGGGCCACCGAATCGGCGTTGTTCTTGTCCAGGCTCAGCAGATCGCGGCGCACGGCCGGATCCAGGTCGGAGGCCTGCACGTCCTCGGGCAGATCAGGTTCTTCGGGACGAGCCGCCCGACGGTCGTCCGGTCGCCCACCCGTCGTCCGAGCACCTTCACCGCCACGACGACGATCATCGCCGCCGAAGTCACCCGACCGTGCCGCGCCGGACTCCGACCCGCTCCGCGAGCGGTCGTCACGGACCGAACGAGCACCGCGATCCGCGAATCCACGTCGCTCGCCACGATCGGCGTCGCCACGAGGGCGCTCCGAGTCGCTGACGCGGTCGTCACGATCGGCCCCACGCGAGCGGTCATCGCGATCGGACCCACTACGGGCACGATCGACACCACGCGGGCTTTCGTCGCGGTCCGATTCACTGCGGTCACGGTCCATGCCACGCGGGCTTTCGTCGCGGCTCGATTCGCTGCGGTCACGATCCACGCTACGCGGGCTTTCGTCGTTATCGCCGCTGGTCGCGATTCGCGGCTGCTCATCGAGGTTCGAGTCGTCCCGGACGAGATCGTCGCGATCTGCGCCACGGGAGCGGTCGTCCTCGATGTGATCCGCGCCGCCATCGGTGGTCGCGTCTTCTGGGGTCGTGTCGACGACGTCGGCTACCCGAGCCTCACTCGGCTCCGGGCGCTCGGGCGCCGAGTCCTCGGACTGCTCAGCGGACGCTGCCGACGTGTCGCTCGCTCCCGCGGAGGCGGTGATATCCGATGCACCGGCCGAGGTCGTGCTGTCGTCGGGTTCGACGATCGACTCGTCGATCTCGGAAGCAGCCGCTGCCGAAACAACACCGAGCACATCGCTTTCGCGCTCGGCACGCTTCTCGCGGTAAGTCCCGTTGAGCGGCTTTCCGTCTTCACCGACGAAACGCCCCTGGCCGCCACCGGCGCCGGCGCCACGCTTGAAACCACCGCGACCACGGTCGTCGTCCCGGCGGGGACCGCGATCGTTGTCGTCGCGCCGCTGATAGCCAGCCTTGCCGCTGTCGTCTCGACGCGGGTAACCGCCCTTGTCATCGCGCTTCTGGTAGCCGCCACGATCCGAGCTGCCACCACGGTCGCTTCCACGATCAGAACCACCGCGCGAGCGATCGTCGCCCTCACCGCGACGGAACCCGCCGCCCGAACCACCGCGAGGACGGTCGTCGTTTCCACGGTATCCACCACGGTCGCCGCCGCGGTCGAAACCGCCGGACGGACGATCACTGCCGCCTTCACGCTTGAATCCACCGCGATCGCCGGAGCCGCTACGACCGACGTCGTCGCGGCGCTGATAACCGCCGCGGTCGCCACTGTCGCTGCGCTTGAAACCGCCACGGTCGTTGTCGTCGCGCTTCTGGTAACCGCCACGGTCGTTGTCGTCACGCTTCTGGTAGCCCCCGCGACCGGCGTCATCGCGCTTCGGGTAGCCACCCTTGGAGCTGTCATCGCGGCGCTGGTAACCACCACGATCCGAAGAACCGCCACGATCAGAACCGCCGCGCGGGCGGTCGTCATTGTTGCCGCGGTAGCCACCGCGATCGCCGGAACCGCCACGACCGGCGTCGTCGCGGCGCTGATAACCGCCGCGGTCGCCACTGTCGCTGCGCTGGAAACCACCACGGTCGGCACCGCGATCGTCACGGTTGTATCCGCCACGCTGGCCCTCGGGACGACCGCCGCCACGGTTGTCGTCGTTACGACGGAAGCCACCCCGATCGGAACTGCCACGATCAGAACCACCACGGTCTGCGTTGCCGCCGCGACCGGCGTCGTCTCGACGGAATCCGCCGCCTTCGCCACGGCCCGAGCCGCGATTGTCACCGTGTCCGCCGCGGGGGCGATCGGTCGGTTCGCCTCGCCGGCCGAAACCGGGGGCGTCTCCGTCCCGGCGGAAAGGCTTCCGTCCGTCGTTGTGTTCCGACACGGCGATCCCTCTCTAGGTTCCCCGGCCTCCGGGGAGTGTTGTCAATGGCCCCGCCACTAAGAATTCAACCACGGACGAAGGACGGGGCATCGTCCGCCTGGCGTACCGGCCTCGTATCGAGTCCACAAACGCCGATAGGGGACCCAAATAAGGGTCCCCTATCGCGAAGGATGTTCCGGCAGTGTCCTACTCTCCCACACCCTGTCGAGTGCAGTACCATCGGCGCAGGTGGCCTTAGCTTCCGGGTTCGGAATGGGACCGGGCGTTTCCCCACCGCTATAACTACCGTAACTCTATGAAACTAGACAGCGCGACATCTCCAGAACCCCCACCCCAAAAAAGGGAAAGAGTTCTTTCATGTCTGCTGCAGTGTCTGTTGTTTCAGAAACCGCACAGTGGACGCGTAACACCTTCATTAGTAAGCCCTCGGCCTATTAGTACCAGTCACCTACACCAGTTACCTGGCTTCCAATTCTGGCCTATCAACCCCATGGTCTGTAGGGGGCCTTAA